>CAYMMN010000039.1:0-15256 GCA_964391495.1 uncultured Flavobacteriales bacterium
GGACAATATCCTGTTTGCCTTTGGTCAGACGCAGGGAATCCCAGTAATACCAAACAGGATGAACACTTTTTTTATAGGCTGATTGAATAATTTTTATTCTGGAATCCAGCGTTTCAAGTCCCGGATGATTTTTACTCACAACCACAGTAACTTCATGTCCGTGACTCACTAGATCCTTTGCCAGATGCTCGGCAAATGTTTCAAAGCCTCCATATCGGGCAGGAATTCCGCGGGAACCGATGATCGCAATTTTCATTTCAGGAAAATAAGGAATAAAAAGACTTGGCAATCGACTTCCAGCCATGATGTTTTGCACTGTCGGAGAATGCTTGTCCGGCCAATTTCTTAGCTAGTGAAGGATCCTCTACCAAGTGATTGATTTGTTCTGCCAGTTGATTCTCTTTTCCTGTTTCAAACAAGTATCCATTCTCTCCATGATGGATAATTTCCTCCATCGCCGGCAATCTTGATGCAATGATCGGAAGACCATAACTCATGGCCATCAGTAAAATTCCGCTTTGATAAATTTTACGGTATGGGAGTACAATCAAATCCGCAGCGGAGAACAAGAGGTTTCTTTCTTCATTGGAAATATGATGGATTTTCAAATGAATTCTACCCGTCAGTTTTTCTCTACGAATTATTTCATTGTAAATACTGAATGAATGTTTACGCAAACGACCTGCGATTACAAGTTTACAGGCCGGATTTGTTTTTGGCAATGCATTCAACAATACATCCAATCCTTTTGTTTGCTTTATCATTCCAAAAAACAAAACATACTTAGCACTTTGATCCCAACCGAGTTCAGTTCTAGCCTTGTCTTTGGTAATTTTAGATTCCGCCAGTGTTGCATAATTGCCATGCGGGATGACAGTGATATTCCTGTTTAATGAAGGCGGGAATAATTTTATTAATTCATTTTTTGAAAATTCATTGTGTACAACCAGTCGAAATGCATATTCTCCGCATATTCTTTGTAGCCTGTCGGCATTAGGTTTAAAGACAAAACTCTCCACATCGTGAATAATCAGAATAATCTTAAAGCCAGACAAAAACGCTTTCTGCAAAACCCATTCATCAAAATAATTAAAATGAAATATGTGAAAAATCAGGTATTCAATATTATTCTGTTTTGAAATTGACAAGGCTTTTCTGTAGCTGTTCATCAGCGATAATACAGAAAACAGATTTTGCTTTTCTCTGTATTTAAAAAATGAAGATGGTTCCTGTTGCAATCCATCGTGTGGAAAATTGGAGTAGAGTCGGACCTTGCAACCCAGCAATTTTAGTTCCTGCAAAAGAGAAAGGTTGTACTGATCCAATCCGGCTTTGGCACCAACCGGATCAATAATTGCCACAGATGGATGTTGCATACTCATTCCGGCAGTAACCAGGCGGAAAGATCCCGGTGAATGAGTTTTTCCAGTTTCTGAATATCCTCACGATAGAGGTTTTGCAGGCTGAGCCGAGTATCCGCTTTCAATTTCAAAGGCGTACTGCGTCTTGAATTCCATTGACGGAATTGCTCACGAATTCCCTGTCTCCATGAATCAGGAAGCTGATTGAGCAGGCGAAACTTGGTCTTGCTCTCCACCGTGATAAGCTTACTGATAAATTTCCATCGGGGTTCATAGGAAGCGTTCAGGCTTTCCTCACGAAGAAAATCAAAGTCCTGTTCAACACCGAGAAACTCACAGATTTCAGAAAGCATTTCAAGTGGTCGTTCTTTCAGATCATCCAGCAAAACGATTTTTACATGTTTGAATGCATCCAGATAAGCTTTCACCTGGGAATAATAAAATCCACGATCAGTATAGAAATAATCAAAACTATAACCTTCCTGTTTTCTTTTTTGTTCAGCTGCAATTGCCTCTTCAAAACTCAATGGTTCTCTTCCATCCCTTACCCTCCACATGTATTGAGAAAAAGCCCGATCAGCCGGGTTTCTCAGCAGGATCAGAATTTTGAGCTGATCAGCATGAGGATGATATTTTCGAATATTTGCAATCGTCTTTTCATACAAATACAAATAAGGAGTAGAAATTTCTCCTCTCACCTGCTCTTTTTCAGCAGTCTCGAATAAGTCCAGATATTTTTTGGGATCACGGACCGCGAATGCGAATTTCCCGTGCTTGTAGGTTGCTTTATCTTCCGCGAATGAAAAGAAACACGGCTCCTTCAATTTAGGGAGAAATAAACCCGGGTGCTGACGTAAATAACGTTGCAAAGAAGTTGTGCCTGCACGTGCAGCACCAACAACAAGAAAGTCGGGCCAGTTTTTCATGCGAGCGAAGGTTCTGAATTAGTGTATTGAGCAATATTCCCGGAGCTAAAGTAATCATAGCGGAAGTAATAAAGCAAGCAGACCAGGAACATTATACTGCTCGAATCCCGGATATTCACTGCGGAAAAGAACATACTGAGAAAGAAAAACAACAACATGTATTCGATGGTCTTGAAAAATACATTGTTGGATCTGACTTGCCGGGACATACTCAGCGAAAAATAATAGGGTAAATAAATCAGGACGGTCCCTAGCAATCCGAATACAAAAATATTTCCCAGCAATCCGATGTCTACCGGATAAAAGTAACCCAGGATATCTCTCCATCCTCCGTTCCATTGATTGCTGATAAAGCCATTCCCCAGGATAGGATTTTTCTCGATGTAATCGAGGGCGATATTGAATTCCATGAAACGTACCGCAGAAGACGCTTCATCCGACGATTCTCCAAAAAAGATATTGTAGACATTTGAATAAAGCACATGGTATTTGTCAAAAAGTGAAGTATACCCAAGGCTAAACAAGATAACTACTGCAATAAGAATCACACTTCCATAGATCAGTGTATTCCGGATTTTCTCTCTCAGGGTAAAATTCCGGAAGAAATAAATCATGAGTGTGAAAGCAAGTACCACCAGTGTTGTTCTGCTTTGCAGGAAATACACCAGGTAAAAGATGATGAGCAAAACGATCGCGATGTATCCATTTTTCCGCTCATGAGAGACCTTGAACAGGGAATAAAAAAGCAGCATGATTACCAGAGCAAACTGAAACCGGTAACGATAACCCCGAATCGGGCTATAGGCAACGAATTCCATGTCTGTGAATTTTACAGGATTGACGAAGAGGAAGAAAAAATAAAATATGATGAGCAGGGTCAAGGAAATCGCTACAAAAGATTTCTCGACCTGCTCAATAGTAATCCAACCCTTTCGTAGCAAAGAGATAAGGAGAATTCCGGACAAGGAAAGCAATACCGATCGTTGTGCCATGATTCCATAATAATATGGCTGATGAAAAATTGCATGACCCTGATAAGCCGCGAAAAAGTTAACGAGGATAAATACCCACATCAGCACATCCAGTCGGGTCACTCTTTTCTCACGGATATTCAGAAACAAACTGAATACATAATAAACAGAAAGCAGAATAATCGCGAAACTTGAAAGACTCTGATGGAGGCTTTCCAATGGAAGTGTAGCAAAAATCCGAAATGTCGACGTAAACACCAGAAAGAGGAGTGTATATGCCAATAAAGGTGGTAAACGATTGGGAGCCGTGAGGTCCTGCATGTTCCGGATTTCAGGAGAAATTAGAAGAATACGAATTTAAGTAATCGGGTGCATTGCAAGGCAAAAGATGAAAGATTCTCTTTAGCCACGCAGTTGTGCAAAAGTAAAAAAGCCAAAATGCTTTTTTACATTCCAGATGCACAATACACTCCATATCAGGGTGCCAACCACCTGGGCCAGACTGGCTCCAAGAATTCCCCAGGCAGGGATGAAAAGCAAACATGACCCGACATTCGCAATAGATGAAACGATGGCAATATTGCGAAGCACATGTTGTCTTCCGGTCATGTTTAGAATCTGCGCAGGCAAACCTGAAACAACAACAATAAATTGCCCGGCCAGCAAGACATAAAGCGATGTTTCATTTCCAGGAAATTCTTTTCCGAATACCGATAATATCAAATTTGGAAAACAAGCGAGCCCGATAAAAATAGGAAGTGATGTCAGGAAAATAAGTCTTGCTGCCTGGTGTGAATATCGTTTCAATGCATCCCTGTCATTGGCAGCATGGGCTTCGGCAAAACGCGGCATCGTGATACTGTTGATCGCAAGAATGGTAATATTGGTGAAAACAGAAATTCTGACAAGCGCGTTGTAAATCCCTACCTGAGATTCCGTCGCATATGAAGCGAGGATAAGAGTTCCTGCCCATGACATGATCAGTTGCAAAACCGTTGTGGTGAACATCGGCATAGCAATCTTTAATAAGCCGGATGACTTCTCGCCTGTCCGGCTTTTATGAAGTGTGAATTGACTTGCTCTTAACCAGGACCACAGGCTCAACAGACCGGCAACAGCGATACTTACAAACTGAACCTCTACCGGAACTTCACGGGCCACATGACCGGTGAAAACTGCAGCAACAAGCAGAATCAAAGCAAGTGTTGATACGGCACTCGTCTGATAAAATGTATAGGAGGTAATATTTTTTAAACCACGTGTACTTTCGGAATGAAAAAGCAAAGAAACGAGCGGCAATGTGAGCCAGGCATTGATACGGAGATAGGAAGCGAGATAATCTTTATGAAATATTGTTCCCGCCATCCAATCCGCGCTGAAATAAAGAACAATGGAAATTAAAAGTGTGACCGGCACCATTAAGCGGAGTGCGGTAATGTAAAGTCCTTTGATTGCCGCAAAATCATTCTTCCATGAATATTCAGCAACCAAACGCATCATCGCCACATCGAGTCCCAATTTTCCCGCTACACCGGCAAGAGAAAGTATCGCTACACAAATCGAAACAATACCAAGGGCATTGGCACTGAAGTAACGACTCGTCACAAGAGTGACGAGAAAGCCGGTTCCCACACCGATCATTCTGACAAACAGTGATATCGAGCTGGTTTTAATCAGCTCCCTGTATTCAGGATCTGTGCGGTAGCGATCGAATGACTCTTTCAGCTTATTTTGCAATGAACCAATCATTCACCAGAGAATGTTTATTGTAAGGCATTTCAAGTCCCGAATGTACGAGCAAAATATTCTTTCCAACAGTTTTTAATAATGCATGTCCTGCGGCAGTGTCCCACTCCATGGTAGGAGCGAATCTTGGGTATACATCCGCTTTGCCTTCTGCGAGTAAGCAGAATTTCAAAGCACTTCCTGCTGAAAGCAGTTCCACTTTTGAGTATTTCTTTTCAAGATCTCTCACAAAGTTCTGCGTTTCCGGAGACATGTGAGAACGACTTGCCAGCACACGAACCAGACTTTCAGAGTCACTAGAAACGGAGGGTTTGATTAAAAAATTGTTCAGATCAGCAATCGAACGAATGGATTGTTGTGAAGCCTTTTCAATCCTGAAAAGAGAATTTCCATATCCTGCATATAGGACGTCCCATACCGGAACATGAATCACGCCCATGACAGGCTGATTTTTTTCGAGAAGGGCGATGTTAATTGTAAATTCTCCGTTTCGTTTTATAAACTCCTTGGTCCCGTCGAGGGGATCGACCAACCAGAATTTATTCCAGGCTCCACGAATATTAAAAGAATCAAACTGACCTTCTTCACTCAATACCGGAACACCCAACTCTGCAAGTTCCGAGGTAATAATTGCATGCGAAGCTTTGTCGGCTGCTGTCAGAGGAGATTTGTCCTCCTTCATTTCAACAGCAAAAGGTGAATTGTAAATATTGAGAATTTCCACTGAAGCTTTCAATGTCGCGGAAATGGCATGAATCAACAATTGTTCAGGGGAGTTTGTCATTTAAATCGGTATACTATTTATTTACAAAAGAGAATTACAGGATCATTCCTGCTCCTACTGTTTCATTGGTTGCTTCATCAATGAGGATCAGACTTCCTGTATTCCGGTTTCTGCGGTAACTGTCAAAAAACAAAGGCAAAGTTGTTCGCAACTGAATACGTCCAATATCATTCATTCCAAAGATTTTGTCTTCTTCATTTCTCCGGAGTGTATTGATATCAATTTTGTAACGAATGTCTTTTACAATACAACGCACTTCTCTTGATGTATGCTTCAACAAATACCGGTTTCCCGACTCCAGTTTTTTATCATTGAGCCAGCATATCATCAGATCGATATCCTGACCTACCTGAGGAGAGTTATTTTCCCGCACAATCATATCGCCTCTGCTAACATCTATCTCATCTTCAAGAAGCATGGTCACTGACATGGGCGCGAATGCTTCCATGACTTCTCCATCGAATGTATCGATGCTTTTAATCCGGCTGCTGAAACCGGAAGGCAAAACCAGGACACGATCTCCGTTTCGAAAAACGCCTCCTGCTATTTTTCCTGCATAACCACGGTAATCGTGATATTGATCCTGTTGCGGACGTACAACATATTGAACAGGAAATCTGCAATCGATATGGTTGATATCTCCACTGATGTGAACATTTTCAAGATGAAACATCAATGTTGTTCCTTCATACCAGTCCATTTTCGGTGATCGCGTAACAACATTATCACCAAACTTCGCGCTCACCGGAATAAACTGAACATCCTGTACATCGAGTCGGGAAGAAAACATACGGAAATCATCGACGATTTTTTCGTACACCTCACGACTGTAATCCACCAGATCCATTTTATTGATACAAACAACAATGTGGGGAATCCTGAGAAGAGAAGCGATAAACGCGTGGCGGCAGGTTTGTTCCACCATTCCTTTTCTGGCGTCAATAAGAATAAGCGCCAGGTTGGCCGTAGAAGCGCCGGTCACCATGTTTCGGGTATACTGAATATGACCCGGTGTATCCGCAATTATAAATTTCCGTTTGGGTGTAGAAAAATAACGGTATGCAACATCAATGGTAATCCCCTGCTCTCTTTCAGCTTTGAGTCCGTCTGTAAGCAAACTCAAATCCACATCCGTGAAACCACGCTGCTCACTCGTAGATTTGATTGACGCATACTGATCGTCAAAAATATTTTTCGTATCCAGCAGTAAACGTCCGATGAGTGTACTTTTCCCATCGTCAACACTTCCACAAGTAGTGAATCGTAAGAGTTCTATGTCGCTTCTGTTTGGCAAAATTTTTTCGTGTTTCGAGTTCCGGGTTCCGAGTTAATTTCAGTTCTCCGAATTTCAAATAAATATTAATTTCTGTTACTTTATACTTGATACCCGGTTTCAAGTATGCGATGTCACTAACCTCCAAGCACTAACCACTAACCACTAACCACCAAGCACTAACCACTAAGCACTATCCACCAAGCACTAAAAATACCCCTGCTTCTTCCTGTCCTCCATTGCTGATTCAGATCGCTGGTCATCGATTCGGGTTCCGCGTTCGGTGACTCTTGATGTAGCGACTTCCGCGATGATTTCGTCCAGGGAAGTTGCGGTCGATTCAACGGCGCCGGTGCAGGTCATGTCCCCGATCGTACGAAAGCGGACTACTTTATTTTCCGCTTTTTCACTTGGATCAAGTTGCATGAAATCAGCCAGCGCATAGAGATTTCCGTCTCGCTCAAATACTTTTCTTTTGTGTGAGAAGTATAAAGAGGGTAATTCAATCTTTTCTTTCTGAATATATCTCCACACATCGAGTTCAGTCCAGTTACTCAATGGAAAAATCCGGAAATGCTCGCCCATGTGTTTTCTTCCGTTAAAAAGATTCCACAATTCCGGTCGCTGATTTTTAGGATCCCATTGTCCAAATTCATCACGATGCGAAAAGAAACGCTCTTTCGCACGCGCTTTCTCTTCATCTCTTCTTGCTCCTCCGATGGCTGCATCAATTTTTAATTCGTTAATCGCGTCCAGCAGTGTCACTGTTTGTAAAGCGTTACGGCTTGCATGAATTCCTTTTTCTTCTTTTACTCTTCCTTTATCAATTGAATCCTGAACTTTACGAACCAGGAGATTCATGTCGAGCTTTTTTACCCAATGATCCCGAAACTCTATGGTCTCCGTAAAATTATGACCGGTATCAATGTGTAATAATGGAAATGGTACCCGAGCAGGATAAAACGCCTTCATCGCCAGATAGGAGACGACGATGGAATCTTTTCCTCCGCTAAACAACAATGCCGGCCGCTCAAACTGGGCCGCAACTTCGCGAAGCACGAAGATGCTCTCCGATTCAAGTTCACGAAGATGGTCGAGACGGTAGCTGAACATTGGTGGTTGTTGGTTGTTAGATTTTAGATTTTAGATTCTAGATTTTAGATTTAGTTTTGGGTTGTTGGTATGAAATTTATTTCGACCCTCGTCCCAAGTCCCTCGTCCCCTAATTTTATTTTTTTTCTATTCTCGACTTTAGATACTCAAGAATCTGTTTTACGCTTTCTTCAGGTGTTTGATGAATGGTCTGTACATTCAACTCCGGATGCAAGGGAGCTTCATAAGGTGAATCGATACCGGTGAAGTGCTGAAGTTCGCCGGCTCTAACTTTTTTATAAAGTCCCTTTGGATCCCGTTTCTCACACTCCTCTAATGGAGTATTAATGAAAACTTCTATGAACTCACCGGGACCGACAAGTTTTCTAACCAGGTCTCGTTCTTCACGAAAGGGAGAAATGAAAGCGGTTATCACAATGAGTCCAGCGTCCATCATCAACTTTGCAACTTCCGCGATGCGACGCATATTTTCTTTTCTATCGCCTTCTGAAAATCCAAGATCCTTGTTGAGACCGAAACGAACATTATCTCCATCGAGAAGATATGTTTTTCTGCCTTCCTGAAACAAAGCTTCTTCCAACAAGCCCGCAATGGTACTTTTTCCGGACCCACTCAATCCGGTTAACCAGATAATCAGTGGAGTTTGTCCCATTAAGGCGGCGCGATCTGCCTTGCTAATGCGGTGTTCGTGCTTGTGAAGGTTCAATCCTGGTTGAAATTTATTGAGATACAATCCCGATTGGGCAATTCTTTTTACTAGAAAATCAATCCCGAATATTATTGTCCGATAGGATGCCAGGTGGTTTTGATTTCCTGGAGATCCATGATACGATATGGATTTTGTGAATCGTCTTTCATCCAATCATCTTTAGAATAGATTAATGGACGTTTTACATTCAGAGATGCGAGTTCCTGGATCTTTTTAATTTCTCCGGCATCATCTCCGCAATACACAACAGCATTTACATCCATGTGATTGGAGAAATGAGAAAGCAATTCCGAACGCTCACCTGTAAGTATATTGACAACTCCACCCGGAACATCGGAAGAGTTCAAAACCTCCGCGAAAGTGATAGCAGTTAAAGGCAATGCAGTTGAGGCAAGAATGATAACGGTATTTCCACCAACAATTGCCGGAGCTATTGTGGAAACCAGACCAATCAATCCATAATTTTCCGGAGACAAAATGGCCACCACTCCCGTAGGTTCAGGGACCGAGAAATTAAAATGAGAAGATTCAACCGGGTTCACGGAACTAAATACCTGTTGATACTTATCGCTCCAACCTGCGTAATAAACCAGACGATCGATAGAATGATTTACCTCCGAATTCGCGGAACTTTCAGAACATCCCTGCGAAACCAATTCAGCAACAAACTGAGCTTTTCTTGACTCCAGCATTTCCGCGATGCGGTATAATATCTGCCCTTTATTGTAAGCGGATTTGGACGCCCATCCATGTTGCGCTTTTCGTGCGGCAACAACGGCTTCTCTGAAATCCTTGCGTGAAGACTTACAAACGTTGGCAATTGTATCTCCATCCGAATTTTTCAAAATATAATATCGTCCGGATTCCGTTCTTGGAAATTTTCCATCGATATACAATTTATAGGTCTTCATCACATCGACTCTCTTGTTCTTTCCTGCCTGACCGTTAGAATGAACAATTTCCTGTTCTTCTATTTTACTTTTTTCTATCTGATCCATGATTGGCTCCGATTATATTAAATGGAAATTTTCTTTTTTACAAAATGATTAATTCTGAATGTTCAGATAAGGCATGATGCCATGCAATCCGCCTTCTCTTCCGACTCCGCTTTCTTTGTACCCTCCGAAAGGAGAAGTCGGATCAAATTTATTATAGGTATTCGCCCAGATCACGCCTGCACGAATTTGAGAAGTGACTTTAAATATCTTCGACCCCTTGTCGGTCCAGACTCCACCACTCAATCCATAAGGGATATTGTTTGCTTTTTCTATCACTTCTTCAACAGTCCGGAATGTCTGGATAGCGAGAACCGGACCGAAAATTTCTTCCTGTACGATTCTGGATGATTGCGATACATTGGTAAACAAAGTAGGTCTGTAGAAAAATCCTTTTGAAGGAATTGAACAATTCGCCTGATACATATTACCACCTTCGTTCACACCAATTTTGATGTACTTCTTAATTTTCTCCAGTTGATCTTTGGAGTTGATAGCACCGATGTCTGTATTTTTATCCAGCGGATCTCCGACAATCAGAGTTTCCATGCGGTCTTTCAATTTTCGGATAACGATATCCGCAACAGATTCCTGAACAAACAAACGTGATCCAGCACAGCAGACATGACCCTGGTTGAAAAAGATTCCGTTGATGATTCCTTCAACTGCCTGATCAATCGCGGCGTCTTCAAAAATGATATTCGCGGCTTTCCCGCCGAGTTCAAGTGTGAATTTTTTCTTTGTACCGGCAATCGCTTTTTGAATAATCTTACCGACATCCGTTGAGCCGGTGAAGGCGATCTTATCAATATCCGGATGATTCACCAGAGCAGCGCCGGTGGCTCCTGCTCCTGTAATTATATTCACAACACCTGGAGGAAGATCTGCTTCCTGAATGATCTCAGCTAATTTGAGTGCTGTCAGCGGTGTTGTTTCAGCAGGTTTCAAAACAACGGTATTGCCGGCTGCAAGCGCAGGCGCAATTTTCCATGCTGCCATGAGCAATGGAAAATTCCATGGAATAATTTGTCCGGCTACACCAAGCGCTTTTGCGCTGGCACCCGGAACAGCGTAAGCAATTTTATCTGCCCATCCCGCATAGTAAAAGAAATGCGCGGCGGCAAGTGGAACATCAATGTCGCGTGATTCACGGATAGGTTTTCCTCCATCCATACTTTCAATCACGGCAAGTTCGCGGGCACGCTCCTGCATTACACGAGCGATTCTGTAAATATATTTCGCGCGTTCTTTGGCAGGCATTTTTGACCATACAGTATTGTATGCATTACGAGCTGCGGTAACTGCTTTGTCTACATCCTTTTCGTTTGCATCCGCGATCTCGGCAAGTTTTCCTTCCGTTGCGGGATTAATGGTATCAAAATATTTTCCTGACGAAGGAGCTGTGAACTTTCCGTTGATAAACAGGTCGTATTTTTTTTCCAGGCGGATATGATCCTTACTCTCAGGAGCCGGAGCATATGCCCAGGTATCACCAAGAGATTTTCCTCCGGCATTCCCCTGGAATTTTATTTTTCTTTCAGTCTTATTTTTTACAACTTTCTTCATCGAAATATTTTTTTCACTTGTCTTGAACTGGACTTAAAAATTCCTTAGGGTCTTAATCTTTGGAGAAATAATCTATCGATTGGTATACACCTGTTTCTTCTTTGACGATTTGCATGAGCAGATCATTAGCCAGCGCGCTCGCTCCAAAACGAAACATGTCAGGATTCAACCAGTCATGTCCCAAAGTTTCACGGAGCACAACCAGATAGTTCAAAGCCAGCTTTGCAGTAGCGATTCCCCCGGCGGGTTTCATTCCTATTTTTTTACCAGTAGAATAATAGAAATCACGAATCGCTTCCAGCATAACAAGAGTTACAGGAAGTGTAGCAGCAGGCTGTATTTTTCCGGTAGATGTTTTGATAAAATCAGCACCGGCCTTCATCGCGATATCCGATGCGATTCGAACATTGTCGAGTGTACTCAATTCACCGGTTTCAAGGATCACTTTCAAATGCGCTTCACCACAGGCTTCCTTTACAGCAGCGATTTCATCGAATACAAAATTGTATTCACCCGCAAGAAAATGTCCGCGTGAAATCACCATATCAATTTCATCAGCACCTTCGTTAACAGCCCATTTTGTCTCTTCAAGTTTCACTTTTCGTGTCGACATTCCACTTGGAAATGCGGTTGCGACAGCTGCAACTTTCACATTTGAACCGGCCAGTGCAGTTTTGGCAACTTTTACCAGATTCGGATACACACAAACCGCAGCTACCGCAGGAATCCCGGGAAATGCATCATGAGGATGCATCGCCTTTGTACACAGCTGTTTCACTTTACCCGGAGTGTCCTTTGCTTCCAGGGTGGTCAGATCCACCATGCTCAAGGCTAGCCTGAGGGCTGTCGCTTTTGATTCTTTTTTAATACTTCGCTTGGATAAGCGCGAAATTCGCTCTTCCACACCGATCTGGTCGATTGGGGGACTATCCGGAAATGCTGTTCTGTTAGATCTCATGAATATTTTCCTGTTTTTCAGGCGCTGGAGAAAGTACGAATATACGAAGATTGAAGGAAATGACTATTTCCCCCGGAATTCGGAATTCGGGATTACTGATTGAACGAATTGCTACTTATTTCATAGAAATAAACGCAAATACCGGAATAAAAGCAGATTACAAGAACTGACAAATCACACCACCCATGAGGGCGATGGTAACCATCCAGAAGCCGGTATGGATTAAAGTATATTTGAATGGTCGACGTTCAAACAAGCTATTGATTCCCAAAATAGGGAAAATGAGGAGCAGGGTAAACTCCACTCCGTGAAAAACTCCATGTTTAAATGTCCGGAAATTTTGTCCATTCTTTGCCATGAAATCACTGATATATTTTCCTGTTTCGGAATTTGGATCAGACATGGTTGGATCATTTGCGAAAATAGAATAGATCGAAAATTGGTGTATTACAAGAAAGGACACAGCAAGTGCCATCAACAGACTGAAAATATATGTCAGTCCGAAAATTTTAGTCATGTTGGCTCCTTTCAATCGTTCCTGATCTAAACCACTGGCGGCTAACCATGCATTTAAAAACATCATTGGACTATACCAAAGTGCTCCAATTACAAGCGGAATCAATGCGGCAAGAAAAATGACGATCCAGTTAAAGCTCATATGTTTAAATTTTAAAGGTTATTTTTCAAATGTAGTGCAAATACCATAAAAAACAAGTCTTGTATTTCAGTTGGAATTTATTTGAATCTACTATCGCCTATATCGGCATCGTTATCCATTCCGGAAGAATTCTGTTCAATATATTCTTACAAAAATCCAAATTGAAAATCAGATCAACATTTAAAAAATCAAGAGAAAATTATTTTCAGGATGATAATTTTTCAATTTATAAAATGAAATTTCAACCCGGTATAAAAATGTCTTAAGATGAAAAATTTACCGTCAGGAGGAAAATTAAAACTTATACAAAAAGGCTGCTTCCACAACTGAATTATACTGCCCCTGATCAAAAAAATTATAGTTGTAATTTCCTTCGTATGGACGAATGGTTGTTAAGGACCAATTGTAACGGGCATCCGCCATCCAATGATCGGAGAGATGAAAAAGCACACCGGCATTTGCAGAGATTTCATATTTCTTGAAAGCTGGCGCACCCAGAATTTCTCCCAACTGATTGTCCTCCTGAGAAAACACAAGAGACCCGAAAGATGGTCCGGCTTCCAGACTGATTTTTTTTGTCGCGTTAAACAAAAATAGAATCGGGACTTCTGCATAGTGCAAACGCATTCTGTAATAGGTATTGTCGTCCGTATTCACCGGTTTACGACTGCCTTTTTGAATAAACAGAATCTCGAAACGCAAACTAATTTTTTCCGAAAAATCCCTGCTTACAAAACCACCAAGCAGCACGCCTGCTTTGTTGTATCCTGTCAAACGGTCTCCTGAAACCTGAGTCGCGGTAAGTCCGGCCCGAATACCTGCATCAAATCCTTGTGCGGAAACAAACGTCGATACAACAAACAAAATACCAAACAGAAAGAACTGTTTCATGAGCATGAAAGTAAAATTACCGGATGAAGAGAGTATTAATTCCGGATTTTCACATACCGGTATTTGAAAGCATTACTGCACCCATTGAGCTTCCACCTGCTTTACTTCGTAGGAAGATTCTTCAGAAACAAAAGCGACAATGCGCATGTGACGGGCAACCCAGGCAGGGTCCATATTGAATTTGTATCCAAGCAATTTGGTAGTACCATTACTAATTGCTCCGGAAGCAACCATTTCACCATAATCTGAATTCACAGCGGCACGCAAGACATGACGGTGAACATAATCCGGATCGTATTCAGGTGTAACCGGAGGATACCATTCCTGCCAGTCGATCAAACTGTCTTCCGTAAGAATTACAGTGAGTTTGTAGTTCCCATTTAAATCCGCAGCGGCTCTTGACTGGACAGCAATCTTAAGCTGGTTTGTGGCAGCGTCATAAGTATGCTTGATTCGAATAGCAAAGGGTGCCGAAATATTGCTCCGTTGCTGAATGATCGTCGCCCATGAAGACGGGGATTTTACCTGCTGAGAAGTTGGAAATCCGATTCGATCAATGAGCCCGTTTGGATTTCCGGCATTTGAATTCCCGAAATTGTGATCCCATTCTTCGCCTGTTGTAGTTCTGAAGTCATTGGTGAATGCACCAGCCGGCTGACTTCCCGGACAAGCCAATCCGCTTGGACAAGGCTCTGCAAAGAAGCCCGCATGAACAGAAACGACAACAAGTCGATCTCCATAAGCCGGTTGAATAGTATCGTTGAGCATGACACCTGCATAAGGACAATTACCACAAAGGATTCCAGTATAATCTTCAGCAAGCACTTTTTTTCCGGGAGCTGAGTTATCTGTATTGAATCCGAGTGTATCGCCATCAATAACAACAGTATCATTGTTCAGATACACCACACCGACACTTGCTGCGTTGCGGTAAGGAGCATCCACTTTATCACAGGAACTAATCCAGATTCCTGCGCAAATCAGTGCAAGTAGAGAGAACGATAAGGAAGTCTTCATGAGAGAATTTTCTGAAATAAATTAGAAACTGCTGGTTACAGAAAGTGTAAATCCACTTGAAGCAGGGACATTTCTGCAAACTCCACCAACACAGAATATTCCCGCGCGCTGGCGACCATAACCAATTGTGATACGGTTCGCATTGCGGGAGTAGCCGAGATTACCGGTGAAGTTTATAGTTTTGATGGCAAATCGCATTACGGCTATTTTTCGGTGATACCCCGGTTCCGGACTATCGGCTTTGGTTCGGCTCGATCCGCCGATGTTTATTCATATCGGCTGGAGATT
>CAYMMN010000040.1:0-15221 GCA_964391495.1 uncultured Flavobacteriales bacterium
CTTTCAACAAAACAGCTGCGCGTTCAAGAACAGAAGTAAAATTACTGTTTACATCTCCCATGACCAGTTCATAGATCTGCGGAATATCCGATTGGGAAATGAAATCGTGATGAGTTTCAAAAGCCGGATTTTCACCAACAACTCTAGCATTCGAATCAAATATTCCTGACTTGAATACAGTATCACCAATTGCATCAAGAATCACAAACTGCAAAACCGCGCGTCGTGCGGGATATCCTGATGGAAATTTGTGTCCTGCCTTATTTTGAAGTCGTACTCTGAAAAATCCGGTATCACTCACCGCACTGTCAAATGTGACAGACATATCCACCGAACTCAACATGAGATTCGCTGTGGTGGCCTGAATCGTTGAATCAAATCGTCCATCCTCCACATCCACACCAAGTCTGGTTTTGTTATTCTTGATCAGATTCAACATGAAGTAATTTGCACCCGCAAAAACATGCTGATTGAAAGGGAAACGCGGCTGAAGTGCAATGAAGCCATTCGCGATGACTACAGGATCGCCCAGCTGAGGCATATGGCAAGTCTGGCATTTAATATTATTAGCAGGGAAACTTGAATTCAAATACTCGTGGTAAGTAGCTTGTTCAACGAATTCTCCTCCGGTAAGATTTCCACTAAGATCAACCGTTTGTGTAATCAAAGTATGGCATGAAGAACACAAACGAGACTGATCCATATGCGTACTGTAGGTTGGCGTATAGCCTTCATAGAGCTGCATCGGACCAACTTCAGGCAAAGTAAACGGGCCGTAAATGTGACGCGTTGTGTCGTATAATGTGTTGCCGGAAAAAGTAGTGCCTGTAGTGGAATCAATCGCATGACAACTCACACAATTCACTCCGTCCAATCCAAGAGTATCGTTCACCAGATCACTCAAGCGGTAATACTGATTACCGTGAAAGAAGTGATTGTATCTTCCTGCAGGAGCATGACAGGATGTGCATTTATCCTGAAGATGTCCTTCGTGCGGTGGATTTATCAGGATTTCCTGGCTGACTTTCGCCCGCCACAATGGATCTTTAGAAGCTAATGCCATCATGCTGCTTTCCCAATGTGAAACAAGATTCACATCATTTCCGTTTTCATCGATGTTAGCTTGGGCAGTTGTATCGTGACCATGACAACCCCGGCAACTGTATGAAGATAAAAACCATTCTCCGGGGCCAATTGGTGTTCTCGAAGTACTAAGATTTCTGAGAAGAAATAATTCTGTGGGCGTGTGAAATGGATGTGCAGGATCCTGACTCTCAGAAGCAAGAGTAAGCAAAAACAATAGTGATCCCAGTACTGAGACTATGATAATTTTTTTCATTCCGGATAAGGGAAAACCTATGGGGGCAGCCGCATTACATAGATCCTTTGACAAATTTATAAATTCTACCTTACAAATGAAATATCTCTGCAGCCTTTAAGCATGAGGCTTTTCAAGACCTCTGTGCTCGTATGAAAAGGTAAAAATGGTGGATTATTCGGAGAAAAATGGCCCTCCCAAAGTTTTGATGAGCTTAACAGTATTAACAATTTCCAAAAAATCGGGAACTGAGTCCAATTCCCATCAGGAAATCGATTCTATAGCTTATTGTATATTCACCCTTAAATCAATAAAGAAACCCAAAACGAATGAACTGGATCATCCTGATAATTGCCGGACTGTTTGAAGTCGGGTTTGCAACCTGTCTTGGAAAAGCGAAATCCGCCGTCGGATCAGAGGCGATGTGGTGGTGGCTGGGATTCTTCCTGTGTTTGAGTACAAGCATGTATCTGCTTTACAGAGCTACTCAAACTTTACCCATCGGCACTGCTTACGCGGTATGGACAGGCATTGGAGCGGTTGGTACCGTATTGGTAGGGATTTTTCTTTTTAAAGAACCGGCAGATTTCTGGAGAGTGTTTTTTCTATCCACGCTCATCGCTTCCATACTCGGATTAAAATTTGTTTCCGCTTAAAGAAAAATCTTTCTGTTTTCCTGAAATCAAAAATTGAATCCTGAAATCACAACAGGCTTAATGCTGTTGGATCATCATTCGCTGGATAAAACTATCCTGTCCATCGCTCAGATGTACCGTGTAAACTCCGGCACTTAACTCAGGAACATAAAAAGTAGAAGATGTCGTGGCGCTTACAGAAGTGGTGTAAACACAGGCACCAAGTGTATTGAAAATCTGTAAACGATACATACTCTCGTCATTCCCTGTGAACGCGAGTGTAAATGTTCCTTCATTCGGATTCGGATAAACAGTAAACAATCCTTTTGAATCAGCGCTGCGAATGGCAATGACATTGGAATACGTAAATGTTCCGTCGAAATCCGTTTGCTTCAGGCGATAATACACTAATCCGGTTTTTGCTGTCCGGTCGAGGTAAGTGTAGGCATGCGTTTCAGTGCTGTTTCCTGCTCCGTCAAGTTTCGCTATTTCTTCAAAGTTTTGAGCATCGTAACTTCTTTCAAGAGTGAAATAAGCGTTGTTAATTTCAGATGCTGTTTTCCAATCCAGAACATTTCCTCTCCATGTATTTTTTCCGGTGAAGCTGAGCAATTCAATCGGAAGCGGAGAAGTAATTTTTGTATACCAGATTGGTGAAGTCCAGGCAACGTTTCCATCCGCTTGTGTGATCTCAGCATAATAGTAATACGTTCCGGTAGCGAATGAATGTGTGAACGTGAGAGAACTGGAATTCGTATTTGAAGCGAGAACGGTTGGCGTCAGATTGCTTCCGGGAACACCATACCACAGACGAATCTGTGTCGTTGCTTCCGCATCCGGATCAGATGTAGTCACCGTGAAAGTTGGGTTCACTGTTTGTACCACAATACTTCCCATGGGGAGATTTCCATTCGCGTTGAATCCAACCTGAAAATTATAATCTTCAGTTGCATAAAAACGCATATTGAGAATTCCATCCAGCATAGCCGCTTTTGTGCGAGCTGTCGCGAGAATTACTGTACGCCCCTGGTTGGCTTTTCCCATCGTTGCGGAATAGTGATTATCCATGTCGGCCAATGGACCGAGGTGATAACCTTTCGCAAGCATGTCTTTAAAATATGAAACTGTATTCGACGCTGCAGGATCGGTGTAACTTGTATTTGTAGAGAAAGCCGGACCATTTTTCACAGCCACTCCTACAATCGCGTTGTCATACGTTGCATTGTATGGACCGCTTTTAATGTTTCCGAAATCGGTTGCATTGGGATGGCAAAGCGTTGCGAATGCATTCGGTGTTGCTGCTACTGTATTGAAGACAGTATTGTAATCTCCTTTGGCGACATAGACATTGTAATTACCGGTGTTCCATCCAAGCAATTGATTGATACCATATACGTTCACATGTCCTCCGGTTGAAATCGTTCCCCATTCCATTCCATAAAAAGCAACAAAGGAAGGATTGGAAACCATATAAGCATTCGCTTCCGCTAATCCACTGGCATATTTCGCCGGTGTCATCACAGGACCTTCGTTATGATTGTGGTCAGAAATTCCCATGTAATCAAAATACAATGCAGTGCTTGCATCCGAAAAACAGCAGGTTGGACTGTTTGCTCCATTACACAAATTATCCACATCACCATCGGAATAATCAGAGTGTGCATGAAGATTACCAAAATAGTTGTTGTATGAAGGAACTGAAACTGTGGATGCAGATGCTGTGGGCATTGGCGTGCTCAGGTAATTTGAATTACATCCTGAACCATTCATTTCAAAAACGGCAAAGTAATAGGTGAAGCCCGGAAGCAGACCTGTTACTGTGGTTGAATTTCCTGTACCGAGATAAACTACATATTCTCCGGGAGCTGTGGAAGAACCCAAGCCATAAGCGGAGTTCGCGGTATAAACAATTCCATCAACAGGCGGAGTAGTTACAGCACTGATTCCTTTGCATACAAGCACACAAAAAGCTCCATTTCCTCTTGTCCAGCTAAGCTGAACTGAGTTTGAAAGTGCACTGGATGTGGTAAGTCCCGAGCTTTGAACCGTTGGTTCTGATGCAAGCAGACAACCAATTGTAGTAGCTGAACCATTTGCCGGAGTGGTGAGCAGAAAATTCGTTGTACATCCGGTACCATTGAATTCAAAAACACTGAAACTATAGGATGTATTTGGATTGAGTCCGCTTACAGTACAGGATGTACCGCTTCCCATGTAAACAACATATTCATTGGCAGCCATCATGGTGCCGGAACCAAATGTTGCACTGGCAATGTATGCGCTTCCATCCGCGGGTGTTGTCGTAACAGCACCATTCTGGTGCATGATAACTATACACTCTGTTCCATTCCCGCGAGTCCAGTTCAACGTCATGGTATTCGCGCCGATACCTGTAACGGTTGGTGCGCTTGCTTGTCCGCTCGGCTCAGGGTTTACAGTACATGCATTGGGAATGTAAATGTTATCAAAGTATCCTGCTTCCGCTCCACCTGTGGCATGATTCCACAAACATCCCATGAACATCAGATCTGTTCCGGTATAGGTTCCGTCAGACCCAGTCGTTGCTGCTCCCCATGTAACCAAATTCGGATCTATGAAAGGTCCTGTGGTACCATTGTTTGAAACATATAAACTCCAGGAATTTCCAACCGGATTGTAAGTCACTTTTACCGCGTGATATTCGTTTGCGAAATCTGTTGGTGGCGCAAGAATCTGTGTGATATTGGCAAGCGGCGACATACCCGCTGAGAAACGAATGAGACGGATATTATCTGTTGTTCCGGTATTTCCCAATACAACGGCATATCCACTTCCTGTCAGAAAATTGGAAGAGTTACAACCCAGCACAAAAGCAATTCCATAATTACTTGCATCAAAACCGGATGGATCAGGACGCGATTGACGCATGTTGAACATCCAGGTCATCACACTGGTGTTGGTATTAAAAACTGTATTGTAATTTGTAGAAACGTCGCGCCAGATATAATCACGGCCGGCGGTAGTGGAACCTAAGGACAAATATGTGTTTGCTGCAATTGCGGCACCCGTCGTTGCAACTGTTTCCGTTTCACCCCAGCCATTTCCAACAGTGGTACTGGTCGCTCTGTTAAAATCGTCCAATAACACAGTTTGTCCCAACACCGATTCAAGTCCAAAAAGACAGATCGTGACACTAAATAGTAAAAAGTGAATTTTTCTTTTCATCCCTTATTTTAAAACCATATGATACCCCGATATTGAGTACCAGAAATGGCTAAAAATCTGCGTAAAGATAGTTCATTGAGGACTTTATATGCTGTATTTTATGTGAAGGTGCGTCTGGGAATGGTAAAAAAACCAAGGAATTGATCATTATTTCTAACAAAAACCTCTTAATTGTATTAAACAAAATTGATATAAATGTGAATTTCAAAGCATTATGTAATTGTCACTAAGGAAAGATCTTCTAATGTTAAGTGATAATTAAATTTAGAATTTCTTGGTAAATGACAATTATAATAGCCCTGAAACAAGTCTTTTGAGCGTTTAAATTGATCTTTGATACTGTATTTTGGGGTTATTTTGAGACCTGGATGTATTTCAAAATAGTGAGAATTTGGACTAAAAATGGTAATTGGGTTTCTCAGCACCCTGGCCTCAAATTGCTTGAATTCCTTTTTCGTATCTTTGAAAATAATTGAGAAAATAAGAATACCTCCAAAATTGGATTTTGGCAAAAAAACAACTGAACGATTAGTATTGAGGTGCTTTAGCATTGGTTCAGTTTCATCCATTATTTGAATAATTTTCTCTGCTTATCTGATCTAAAGTGACTTTCTCTGATTTTGGTTTATGTGATTCTTTATTGGATGGATTAGACTCCATGGGGTTTTCAAAACCCACTCCTATTCAAGAGCAAGTATTACCTGTCATTTTGCAAGGCAAGGATGTAATAGCCTGCGCTCAAACAGGAACCGGAAAAACAGCAGCTTACTTACTTCCGCTGCTTCACAAAATTTCTCAAAATTCTATTGCGCATACTTCCGCTTTGATCATTTCTCCAACCAGAGAGCTGGCCTTGCAAATCGACAACGCCTTTCAGGGCTTCGCATATTTTACACATGCCAGTTCAATCGCAGTATATGGAGGAAGTGATGGGATGACTTTCGATCGTGAAAGAAAAGCGCTTACTGAAGGAGCCTCAGTCATCATCGCAACACCCGGTCGTTTGATGAGCCATCTCAATCTGGGTTATGTAAAATTCGATCAGCTCGACTGTCTTGTTTTGGATGAGGCTGACAAAATGCTCGACATGGGTTTTTATGATGACATTTTGAAAATCATCCGTCATATTCCCGCCAAACGACAGAATCTTTTTTTCAGCGCTACCATGCCACCGAAGATGCGCGAACTGGCGAAACGAATTTTACACGATCCATTCGAAATTAATATCGCGATCAGTAAACCTGCCGCGGGAATCTTACAGGGCGCTTATCTGACACACGACAGTCAGAAAACTCCACTGCTTCTGAAAATTCTTTCCGAAAAAAATCTTCCCAGTGTTCTCATTTTTGCTTCAACAAAATCAGGCGTTAAAGCTCTGGAAAGAGAATTACAACAGAAAAAACTTCCGGCAAAAGCGATTCATAGTGATCTCACGCAAGATGAAAGAGAAAATGTGCTGTTAGGTTTCCGAAGTCGCAACACAAAAATTCTGGTCGCTACGGATATCTTGTCCCGTGGAATTGATATTGACAATATCGGACTCGTACTCAATTACGATGTTCCCGGAGATGCAGAAGATTATGTCCACCGTGTCGGAAGAACAGCCCGTGCCGAATCAACCGGTGAAGCAATCACTTTTATCAATGAAAGAGATCAACGTAAATTCGCATTGATCGAAGAACTAATCGAAAAAGAAGTACCAAAATACCCAATGCCTGAAGAATTCGGAACGGCACCCGAATGGAATCCTTCCATGCGTCATAACTCTTTTCATCGTCCGACCGGCGGAGGCAAAAGCGGTTCCGGAGGCAAAGGCCGGAAAAACTTCAGACATAAAAGAAAACCATCGGGAAAATAATTCCGAAGCGTTTACTTTTTAGCATCACAAATTTTTTTCAGGTTTTTTTTGAACTCCGTGTGGAATGTGAATTTCAGTGCATCTAGACTGAAAATTCACACCATGAAAAACTTCTCAATTCTTCGCATTGCCCTCATCCTGATCTTACTCAGCACCAATGCATTCGCCGACAACATCAAAACCACAAAAGCATCCGTTGACAAAGCTACTGTATATCTAAGTGGCGCTCAACTGACCTGCAGCTCCGAATTCCCTGCGCTTCCCGGAATCAACCAATTTGTTTTTGAGGGCGTTTCACCTTTTCTCGATCAGAAGTCACTTCAGGCTTCCGCGAAAGGAAACATCGTAATCATGGATGTAAAATTTGAAACAAAATACAATGAAGTGAAGAAGGTCGAGACCATCAAACCTTATGATAAGGCGTTAAAGGTGGCGAATGATTCTCTTGTTCTTTTGAATTTTGAAATTGATGAAATGAATGAACAGTTGCAGGGTCTGGTAACCGAGAAAAATATTCTCCTGAATAATCGCCTCATCAAAGGTGAGTCTTTGCGTGACACACTCGATATGTTTAAAGATGGAATCAATTTTCTTCGTCAGCGTCTCATCAACATCAGTTCTGAAAGCACTACTCTTCGTAAAAAACTGTATTACAAAAATGTAACGAAAGAAATGCTGGAGAACAGGATCGCAGAACTGAACAAAATTAATATCAGTGGCGAACCGGTTGCTCAGGAAGCAACACAAACTATCGTTGTGACAGCATACAGCGAGGTTCCAGCTACAGCGAATGTGTCTGTTTCATTTTTCGTTCAACAAGCTGCATGGTTACCATCGTATGATTTGCGTGCAAACACAAATGGAACAATTGATTTATCATACAAAGCCGAACTCCGACAGCAAACCGGAATGGATTGGAAAAATGTTTCACTTACCCTCAGCACCGGCAATCCTTCTCAAAGTACAGTCAAACCGGAACTAACTCCATTTTATCTGAGCTTTGTACAAAACATCAGGAACAAATATCCAAAAGCAGCACGTGAAGAAACACAAACCGGTGCTGTACTTTTATCAAAAGATGCAGCCAAATCCCTTCTCGATGAAGTTAGTGATGCACCAACCCTGGCTGATTTTACAACAGAAAACGAAAAAATGATCCAGACGGAATATGACATCAAACTAAAATATTCTATTCCAAATGATCCAAACATTCATGTGGTAGCCATCCAAAACAAATCGCTGAAATCAAAATACAAATATTCCGCTGTCCCAAAACTCGATCTGAATCCCTATCTCCTTGCTGACCTGAATAATTGGAACGAAATGAATCTTCTTCCCGGGAATTCAAGAATCTATTTTGACGGAAATTATCTTGGAACATCCGTCTTAAATCCAGAAGCTTCTGTCGATACATTGACACTAAGTCTCGGAAGAGATCGTGGAATTCTTCTCAGTCGTAAAAAACTAAAAGACAAAACAAAAGAACGTGTAATAATTGATGAAAAATCCATTGCCGTAACCTATGAAATTGTTGTCCGCAATACAAAATCGTTCCCGGTAAAACTGGATATCACCGATCAGATTCCAGTCAGTTCAGATCCTGATATTAAAATCGCTTTACTGGATGGAGATGGCTCTGAATTAAATGCAGAAACAGGAATCATGACCTGGGACATATCGTTGAAAGCAAATGAAAGTAAAAAACTGAAGTTCTCTTACGAGGTAAAAATTCCAAAAAACAAAAGTCTTGCAGGACTATAAAGAAAAAAAGGAAGGATTCCCGATTCGGAATCCTTCCTTTTTTCAATATGCAGTAATCCATTTTTCACCTATTCATTACCTTCTCTATTTATCAGCATCTACTTCTTATTAAGTTTGGGAAAAAGTAGCCTTACCGCATTAATTCAGTTTAATCTTTTGATCTTTTTTTGATTCATTCATTCCCGAACAGATGTTCAGCTATCTTTGCGCCTCAGCAAAACATGAAAACCGCGGCATCAGTTTTAAAATCATTTTTCGGATTTTCCCATTTCCGTTTAAATCAGGAAGCAATTATCCATTCTGTCATGCAAAAACATGATGTGCTGGCATTGATGCCTACAGGAGGTGGGAAATCGGTCTGTTTCCAGGTTCCTGCTTTAATGATGGATGGTGTTACTGTTGTCATTTCACCACTCATCGCCTTGATGAAAGATCAGGTTGATGCCTTACGGCTCAACGGCATTGAGGCGGCATTTTTCAATTCCACGCAATCCTCAGGAGAACAGGATGAAATATTAAACTCACTTTATTCCGGAAAACTGAAACTCATTTATCTCGCGCCGGAACGTCTCACCTCATTTTTACCAATTTTGGAACGAATCCCGGTTTCACTTTTCGCTATCGATGAAGCACATTGTATTTCGCATTGGGGTCATGATTTTCGTCCTGCCTATCTGACTCTTTCCAAATTAAAAGAGCGATTTCCGGTTGTCCCCGTGATCGCACTCACAGCCACCGCGGATGTCCTCACCAGAAATGATATCGTTGATAAACTCCAGCTTCATAAACCGGATATTTTTATTTCAAGTTTTAATCGTGCGAACATTCGTTATACCGTTGAAAAGAAACGAAATCATGTTGCAAGAATCATTGAGTTTTTAAATGAGCACCGTGAGGATTCCGGTATCATTTATTGCTTGTCCAGAAAAAACACCGAAGATCTTGCGGAACAACTCCAGGAGGAGGGTTTTGCTGCCACCGCTTATCATGCCGGACTGGATAACGAAACGAGAAAGAACAGACAGGAGCAATTCAAGCGCGATGAAATCAGGATCATGGTCGCAACAATCGCATTTGGAATGGGCATTGACAAATCTAATGTGCGTTATATCCTCCACGTGAATTTGCCGAAAAATATTGAAAGCTATTACCAGGAAACCGGTCGTGCGGGTCGTGATGGACTACCGAGTGAAGCAATCCTTTTTTACAGTGCAGGCGATGTCATTACACTAAAGAGTTTCGCGACTATTGAAGGGAACGCTGAACAAAGTAAAATCATGATTCGCAAGTTGGAGAAAATGGCCGACTATGCGGAATCAAAAAGATGCAGACGCGAAACCATCCTGAATTATTTTGATGAGCCTTTCAAAGGGCCTTGCGGAAATTGTGATGTATGTCTCAGAACTAACCCGGTTGAACTCTTTGACGGCACTATCATCGCGCAAAAAGCATTATCAGCTGTTTCGCGACTGAAAGAACGTTTTGGAATCGGTTATGTAATCGATTTTTTAAAAGGATCACAATCGGAAAAAATCTGGGAAGAACACAGGTATTTGCCAACCTTTGGCAAGGGAAATGAATTTACTCGTGATCAATGGCGGGCATTTATCAAAGACCTGCTGGAACAAGGGTACCTTCGTCAAAGTAATAATGAATTCTCCGTTCTTCAACTCACAGAAATTGCTCATGAAGTTTTATTTGAAGGGAAAAAAGTTATGCTTCATGTTTTCAAATCTGACAAAGAAGAAAAAGCATCACGTCAGCAAAGCAAACCTGTGAATGCTCTTCCCGAAAATATGGAAAAACCATTGATGGAAGAATTAAGACAACTTCGTCTGAGAATTGCTACCGATGAGAATGTTCCTCCTTACATTATTTTCAATGATAGCACGCTGGTTGAATTGGCAACATATCTGCCTTTGCACAAAGATCAGTTGCCGGGAATTACCGGATTCGGACAGGTGAAAATCATGAAATACGGGAAAGCTTTTCTGGATAAAATCACAGATTATTGTTTCCGCAATAACCTGGAATCCCGAATGAGGGAAAAAAAAGTACAATGGAAACCTGCAAAAGAAAAATCATCAAAAACCACTGACACCAAAAGGGCCAGTCTTGAACTCTATCAACAAGGATTGAATATCGATCAAATTGCGAGCAAGAGAAGTTTGTCCAATGGAACAATTATAGGACATCTCACACATTTTATCCTTACCGGAGAAATCAATGTTTTAAAATTTGTATCCAAAGAAAAAATTCCTCCAATCCTAAAGGCAATTGATGAATATGGAGATGCTCAGCTAACTGTTTTAAAGAATGCGCTTGGCGATTCTTATTCATTCACGGAAATCCGGGCAGTCATTAATTACAGGAAAAGAAAATAAAGAAAATTAGTCCCTGGAATCCAGGATGAATGGTAAAAGCTCCATCTCATCCAATGGTCTTCATCATCTCAGCAAGAAATTTGTCGGCTCGCTTATCCGTTTTTTCTTTATCTATTGCAGCACCGTTTTCATCAAAATTTTTGTCTACCAAAGGTACCGGAAAGGTAGCGGGAATTAAGAGTGAACGAACTTTCAGAAAAACAGACTGCAACATCAGGAGCGCATGCATCCCTCCGAAATTTCCATCCGAAACAGAAACTAGACCAATTGGTTTCCTGTACCATTCATCGTACAAAAGATCAATGGCATTTTTCACACTTGCTGGATATCCGCTGTTATACTCCGGGCTGACAAAAATAACTCCATCAGCCTTTTTTATTCCTTCAGCAAATTTAAGAATTTGGGGAGCTGGATTGGAGAGGTGTTTCAATCGTTCTTCTGATAAAGGAATATTCAGTTCTTTCAGATCAAGCATAATAACTTCCGCCAACTTTTTTTCACGAATATATTTTTCAAAATAAACCGCGACACGATGACTCAAACGTCCGGTACGAATACTGCCGGATACAATTGCGATTGTTTTCATAAGTACAATTTTAAAAATCTGTGAACGAAACACCAACAGAGCAAGGGTAAACTTGCTCCATCTACTACTGCGCTTTTTCAAAAAAACAGTCCTTTTCACCGAGCAAAGGATGTTTCCCGCGAAGTCCGCCCGAATCAATTTTCAATCTGTGATTTCGAAAAAACACTTCGAGAATTGTGGGATTAAATGTAAAAGTAAACTCATTCTCCTCCTTTCCGACAAGAGGGAAGCGAAATATTTTCTCAGGGCTAAATTCCATCATCATTAACAAACTATCATATGCACCGGCCTGAAAGCGCAAAATACCATCGTGATCTGATTGTTGTTCTTCTTCCCGTTCCTTTCCGGTGACAAAACCATGTACATATTTTTTATAAAACGGATTTGGATCGTCGATAATGACCATCAATCCCTCACTTTTTACTTTGCGACTGTTTTTCAAAGTAAATCCATCAGGGGTTGACCCAACACTATTTAACACAACAAAAGAATCCTGTATTGCCCATTTACCTTTCCCTCCTCTGTCAAGAGCACCATAACTATAGAAAAAATCAAATGTCGAATCCGGGTTTAAACGAAATCCGGAAGCGGTTTCCATGACTCCTGTTAAATAATATTCTCCGGCATATGAACCGGGCTGTGCGAAGGACTGACTCAAAATAAAAAATGGAATTATCCAGATATTACTTTTAAAATTCATTTCATGAAAAATCAGTATTTCAGAAGACTCCTGTGTACAAAACGACCAGTGGAAGTGTTTTCAATGTGAAGAAAATAATCCCCAGGTGCTATTTCGCGTACATCAATGTCGCTGTTCAAAGTCGATGTTTGAACAGGAGCAATCAACTCTCTTCCAATAAAGTCAAACAAACGAATTCTATAAACACCGGCTCCGTCAAAGAAACGAATGTGTACAAAATCCTGAACCGGATTGGGATACAAGTCCACTTGTAAAGGGGCTATCTCATCTACCACGGTATACACAGAGTCATTCGCAAAAATCGGGACAGCAACGGTGGAATGACCGGCTGCATCTGTTGTATAAGTTAAATGTCCCCGGATTGAATTTGTTGTTATGGGTTGACAGGCAATATCAATTCCCAGAGCATCGCCGGGCGCAAGCGATGTGTTTGTAACCCCGGATTGAAAGCTTAGTTCTGAAGGAAGATCAAGTGTAAAATTGCCCAGACTGATATCCGTGTTACCATTATTAACGATAACGTAATGAAATACAGTTGGACTTCCTGTCGGAATATATCCATATAAAATTGTGTCTTCAGGAAGATCTATGGTTTTCACAACAGGTGCAACAGAATTTGAAGACAGGGAAGTAATTCTGTCTATGAACTGAGGATAATCAACAAAAGGATTTCTGTTGTGTTGCCAGACCTGGATGTCGTTGTTTCGTTTTTTCTCCACCTGATCAGGTGGAAAATTGTGATGCCATGTTCTCAGAATATTTTCCTGGCTGGTAAAAAAGTTGCTATAGTTTTGATATCGCAGAAGGAAATAAATCATCGCGCGTGCGGTACTACCTTTTTGAACATCTCTTGGTTCGAATAATGAATTATCACTTTTTGAACCTCCAACCGACCAACTGGCATTGTTCACCACACCAAATGGGTTATTTCCTCTCTCACCATTTGAATTGTCATCCGTTGGAAACAAGTGATGCAAATCAGAAACCATCGGATCATTGCTGCTGAACAACGACTGCGGCCAGGTGTGTTCAGTATTAAAATTGAATCGTGTCTGACAGTCATTTCTGTCGGTATAACCCACAGCAAGCTGACCTGTATAAATACTCTCAAGAGTATTCTGTGACGCGCCTTGTCCGTTCACTGCCTGATTATCAATAAGCATGAACATTTTGTCTCTCGCGGTATTATAACCAAGAGCTACATAACCAATTCCGGTCAGGGTATGAATTGCCGATTTCAGGCTTTCCTCCTCCTGGTTTTCTGTTGAACTATAATAGGTGTTGGAATAACTTCCTTGTCCGATGAGATCAACAGATACATCTCCCCGCAAACCATCATTTTGAATTACCAATTCTGAATTATGAAAAATATTGTGTATTGGCGAAAACTTTATCCAGATGATAGTAGAAGAATTCGCGGCAATAGAGAATACATTTGATTGGGATGAAAATGCAGGGGCTCCATAAGTTGAATAAAATCGCAATCCGGTAACATTTACACTTCTGTTCAGAAGGTTCTGAATTGTCAGGGGCAGACTATCCGGTGCATTTTCATATGCCGTACCAAAATTTAATTGAGTTGCGCTTACCGATAATGCCTGAGCAAGTGTTCCTGTTGGATTAAGTAGCAATACGCATACAAAAATAGATGCAATAAATTTCATGGAATAGGATTCAGGGCTCGTTCTCGAAGGAGATACGAAAATAGGTTAATTCGGGTAAATGATTTTATTATGTGAAGCCGTTACGGTTAAGCTTCTGATTCGTGGATGTCAATTTTTTCAATCACATCACCTTGACGAATCTGATCAATCACTTCCAGTCCTTCCACAACTTTTCCGAAGCAGGTGTGATTACGATCAAGATGAGCGGTATTTGCGCGACTGTGACAAATGAAAAACTGTGATCCTCCTGTATCACGACCTGCATGAGCCATTGAAAGCACACCGCGATCATGATACTGGTTGCCGCCATCCAATTCGCATTTTATCTTATAACCCGGGCCGCCATTTCCAATACCATTGGGACATCCGCCCTGAATAACAAAATTCGGAATCACACGGTGGAATGTAAGGCCGTTGTAAAAACCCTTTTGTGCAAGATCACAGAAGTTTTTTACTGTATTCGGTGCGTCTTTTTCATAAAACTCAACCTTCATGGTTCCTTTGGCAGTCTGGATAGTAGCAGATTTCATAGATTTCCTTCTTATTCTGATTAAGACGGCAAAAATACGAATTGCTTCTCAAATACATTCCGATTTTAATCGAATCTCAGAAATCAGGCAGGAAATAAGGAATTTAACTTCTAAAAAATCCGTCAACCGGTATATGGTAAAGCCGGTTAAACAGGATCACTAAAAATCCTATTGTCATCAATATCAGACAGCCTGCATTGCCTGATTGGCTCTGTGCCTGGTCAAAGAGAAACCATAAGCGCTAATCAGATAACTCAACATATTTATAAATGTATATACAATCCAGATCTTTTTCCTGTATTCTGATTCAAGAAAACTACTGAGGAAAAATGTACAAAAGCAGCATAAAAATATGCTGACTACAAACCAGAATTTGGGTGCACGAATCATATCTTCTCTTTCCTGAGTAAAGAGCAGCAATGTGTAGGCAGACAAGAAAGCGAAAATTACCTGATAACCTGCGGCAAATCCCCCGCTTAACTTTCCCACTACGGTGACATCACTGAGAATTTCTATGTGAAAAAATAACCAAAGAGACACAAGTGCCCACAAAAACCAGTAACACATTTTATTTATCCATG
>CAYMMN010000041.1:0-15194 GCA_964391495.1 uncultured Flavobacteriales bacterium
GGGCCGACGAACCCCTCTCCGGGACAAAACCCACCGCCTTTGCCGCCACCGCTGGACGTGGAAGATGCAAAGCCTGTATATTCAAGATTCCATGCTGTTGCCCAGGAACCGGTTGAAATGTCCGGAGTACCTCGACCTGTCCAGGCTGCAAGGCTTCCCGCATTACTTCCACCGCCACCACCACCATTGTGGGCGCTCGCACCTCCACCTCCATTTGCAGGAGCACCTTTGCAATAGCGACCATTAATTGCATCGTAGTCGGCCTGATAACCAAAAACACTTTCTCCTTTTTCGCCGCCGTAAGCTGATTGTGGATCTCTGTAATTCAATACTCCCCAGGTAGCGTTGTTTTCAAGAAGTGCTCCTCCGCGAAATCCTTTCCCGCTTACATCGATTTTACCGCCGCTATTGATGGAAGTGTTGCCCTGAACTTCTACAGCCAGCACACCGCCCGTTGATCCATTCCATGCAGGACAGGTGAGGGTTCCTCCTCCATTCACTGTAAGTGTCGTATATCTCGGAACACGCACGACCAAGGTTCTGCCAGAGGTAGAATAATTTTTTTGCAGAGTACAAGCGATATTGATCGTGCTTGAATTGGGCACAGAAACAACTTCCGCAAATTCATAGTGGCCGCAATTGTTATAATTCTGGATCGCTCCATATGTGGTATCATCTGCGGAGCCGATATTCACCCCCTGAATCTGGATTATAAATATCAAATCACCGGCGGCAAGTGGGCCTGAAAAATAACCGTTTGTATTTAGCGATGTATTTGCAACTGTGACAGCAGATGCGCCTGCTGTTGCATCTGCAGCCAATGTGGTGTATTCGTTAACACTAACGGTGCCGTTTATTGATTTTGCTCCATTTTTCCCCGCTTGTGCATTTGACAAGTGAGGTAAAAGGCAAATCAAAAGACAAAATATTAATCTGCTCACCCAAGAGGGGGTAATGAGCCTCATTTGCATAAAGAATTAGTTCCTGTTGCTAAGGTAATAATACTTTGTAAGCCGTTGTACATCAATAGGATGAAATCTTGCGTTTTTATGACGAATGACCATCAATATGTTGCGAATTCTTTATTCCCATCTAAAAAAGCGAACTGCAGCGATATAAACAATTATGCCCCAAAGGGCGATCACGAGAATCTGATGTGAGACATCCATTAACCCGGCACCTTCAAAAGCGACCTTCCTTAATGCATCGTTCAGATAGGTTAACGGTAATCCTTTACAAATTGTTTGCAGCCAGGGCGGAAATGCTTCGATCGGGAAGAATGTTCCGCTCAGCAGGAATTGAGGCAATGTCACAACATTTGCAAGAGGAGGAATCACGCTTTCGTTTTTTGCCAGGCCGGATACAACAAATCCAAAGCCCATAAAAACAATAAGGCCCATTGCCGAGAGGATCAACATTTCGATTACAGTCCAAAGACCATTGATGAGCGTGAATCCAAAAACAAATTTTCCAATAAGAATAATAATGAGCGAGCCGGCTAACTGAAAAATTAAACGGCTCAGCGCTTCGCCAAGTACAATAAATGTTTTACTGATCGGGGTTGCAAAAAATCTTTTCAATACGAGTGTTTGTCGCAAGGAGAAAAAAACAAATGCTGTACCAAAAACACCTGCGCTTAGAATTGAAAACCCAAGTTGTCCGGGAAGAATGAAGTCAATCATTTTGTATTCTCTTCCTTCTATTTCGGATTGTTTGAGTTGAGTTATGTTGTTAGCCCAATCACCGGCTCCTGCACTATTTGCATCCTGACGATTGCTGAGTGAACGGAAGTAGGCGATATTCTGTTTGTCGATAATATTGGCAAGTACGGATTGAACAAATGCCCCCTTTTCGCGTGATGCCTTGGAGGTGATTACCTCAACGGTGTTTCCTTCGGCGGAATTATTTACGGGGTGTAATTTTAAAATTGCGTCAACCCGACCTTTGATTAGCTGTTGATTCAGTTCTTCATTGCTTTTGTCGGTGATCAGTTCAACATTTGAAATTTGTCGTATCGACTGATAAATGGCGGAGGTAGTGTCGCTTGAATTATCTATACCTACTTCCAGGCGAATCCTGTTTCCGCTGATAAATCCAAAAACAACTATAAAGACCAATGGAAAGCCCAGACTAAAAATTACCGCGGATGGGCTCCGGGTAATAGAACGAAGGCTGGCAGTTGTGATTGCCAACATCGCTTTCCATTGATTATATTCCCTTTTATTCGATTTCATTTTTCCTTTTCGGAATTATTCATCTCTCCATTCCTGGCCAGTGAGCGAGAGGAATACGTCCTCCAGGTTTGCTTTTTTAACTTCTTTTTTTCTTTCGAATCCTGTTGAGACAAGTTTGTCAATCAGGTTTTCGGGAGTATCCAATGCAATGATTTTTCCCTTTTCGACAATCGCTACACGATCACACAGGCTTTCGGCCTCATCCATGTAATGTGTGGTAAGTACAACAGTGGTTCCTTTTTCTCTTACCTGACGGATCAAATCCCACAGGTTTCTTCTTGCCTGTGGATCCAGGCCTGTTGTCGGCTCATCCAGAAATACCACACGGGGTTTGTTGATCAGGGTTGTACAAATTGAAAAGCGTTGTTTTTGCCCCCCTGAAAGTTCCTTGTATTTTGATTTTGCACGGTCTTCTAGTCCGACCAGTTTGAGCATTTCGTTTGGGTCAACCGGAACATTGTATAGTCCTGAAAAAAGACGGAGCAGTTCTGTCAGGGTAAGGCTGGGATAATAACCTGCAGATTGAAGCTGGACGCCAATGCTTTTTTTTATTTCTCCCGGATGCTGATCAACCGAAAAGCCGTCCACCATTACTTCCCCGGAAGTTTTATCGCGTAAGGTTTCGATGATTTCCAGGGTAGTTGTTTTACCGGCGCCGTTAGGGCCAAGGAGACCGAAAATTTCTCCTTCGAAGACACTAAAACTAATTCCCTGAACCGCGGGAAGTTCTCCGTAGTGTTTCACCAGGTTTTTTACTTCGATAATTGTCTGTGTTTGCGGCACGGCAGGAAACAAAACGGGTTTTAATCAACTGGCGAATATCCCCCGATTCTGATCAGAATAGAATGAAGGGCGGATGAAATAAAACTCATCTTCAGGGTGGTCCTAAGGATGAGTTTTTTACGGAAAATCGTTTTTCCCGTCAATAGTGGAATTCCGCCTTTTTTAAAACAGATTCAGGCGGCTCATAAGATTGTCTTTATAGGATTTGCCGATCGGAATCCGGTTTCCATCAATGATGCAGGCATTTTCCTCGAGCGCATTAATTTTCTCCAATTGTACAATGTAGGAACGATGTACACGTGCAAAATTTAATTGCGGAAGTTTCACTTCGATATCTTTCATGGAACTGTGCAGAATGAACTGTTCCTTTGAAGATGTTTTGATGATCACGTAATTGTCGAGCGCTTCTATCCAAAGAATATCCTGGAAATTCACTTTCACAAAACGAGAATCTTTTTTTACAAAGAAGCTATTGTTCGCGTAGATGTTTTCAAGAAAGTTGAACAGGTTTTTATCTGTGCTTGTTTCCTGAATTGCGTCTTTCCTTCCGGGCGTAGTCATTACAAATGCACATCCGCTGATTTTATTGTTGACGGAAAGAATCGGAAATGTGTTGACCGCTACTTTGTGTTCCGCTGCTCCATTAGAGACTGGGACTTCCGCGTCACTATCCTGCTTCTGTGCTTCGCCAACTACTGTGTGGGCCAGGGTTTTGAAAACACTTTTCGTTTCATTCCCGGAGTTTTTCATAGCAATGGCGATATCCTTCCCAAGTGCTTCCTGCTTCAAACAACCGGTGAGCGTTTCCGCCATCTTGTTCATGAAGATTACTTTCTCGTTAGAGTCGGTAATGATGACGGCTACTTCAAGATTGTCAAGGGCAGCAGCAAAACGATTGCCTTTGTTTTGCATTTCAAGATCCTTGGTGTATTTGTAGTAGGCAATTTCTATCGCGGTACGGATATCGTCTTCTTCGAATGGTTTGATGATATAACCATATGGCTCGGTAAGTTTGGCGCGATCCAGAGTTGTTTTATCAGAAAAAGCAGTTAGAAAGATAAACGGAATCTGATAGTGTTGATGAATCTGTTCGGCAACCTGGATCCCGTCAATTTCGCTACTCTTGAGATTTATATCCAGCAAGATTAAATCAGGGTTCAGTTTTTCTACGGAATCGAGTGCTTTTTTTCCATTTGCATATGGATCAAATGCTTCGTAGCCAAGTTTTTTCAAAATTCGCTGAATGTCTTTCGCGACGATAATTTCGTCTTCAACGATCATGATTTTTAGTGCGGCCATAGTTTGGGTTTAATTAGACCTTGTACAAGAAAATATGTGTTTTTGTTTCCCTTTTGAATGCATCAAAAGCATAAATTGATCATTTTCAGCCCTTCGGGTATTGAAAAGTGATAGTAAATGTTGCCCCTCCTTCTCTGGACACCATCAGTTCGCCATCAATTTGACTGGTAAGGGCCTGTATTAACTGCATACCCAGGGATTCGGCATTTTCGATGGAAAAGCCTTCGGGCAGTCCTATTCCATTATCTGATATTTTCATAGTTACTTTTCCATCATTCCTGCTCAATTGAATTTTTATTTCGCCTTCCATTGAGCCCGGAAATGCATACTTATAAGCATTCGAAACAATTTCATTCACGAGCAATCCGCAGGGCATTGCAGTATCCATATCGAGAGAAACACGATCGGATTCAACGATTACATTTATTCTGTCTGTTTTATCTCCATAGCTTTGATAGAGGAACTGCGAAAGCTTTTCAACATAATCTCCAAAATCAATTTCTGTGAGCTCATTTGCCTGATAAAATTTTTCATGGACAAGAGCCATTGAGCGAACTCTGTTTTGTCCGTCTTTCACTGCTTTGAGTGTAACTTCGTCTTTGATATAGCCCGATTGTAGATTCAGGAGGCTGATGATGATCTGTAAATTGTTTTTTACACGATGATGTATTTCTTTTAACAGCACTTCTTTTTCCTTGAGAGACTGTTCGATCTGTTGTTGCATCTTTTTACTGGAGGTTATGTTGGTGTCAACAAGAACCAGTTTTTTCAGATTGCCATTTTCATCGTAAATAGGAGTCAGTGTAGAAGAGATCCAGATATTTTCAAGGTGATGCGTAGTTACATTCGATTCAAAAATTCTGGAGTGCTTCTCCTTTACCGCGAGGTCCAGTTCGCTGTGGATATTGTTGTACACTTGAATTTCGTCGAGTTTTTTTCCAACCACCTTCTCTTTGTTCATCCCCGTAAGGCGGATAAATCCGTCGTTTACCCATTCGATTTCTCCGAATGGCGCGGCAATTAAAACCGCATTGTCGGTTCTGCTGGCAACAAGCGATAATTTTTCGAGTTCGGCATTCTTTTCAACCAGCTGACGGGTTTTTACTTCGACGCGTTCTTCGAGTAATTTTCGGATACGACGGAAGGTTCCACTCCTCAGTCGGAAATAGATATAAATCGTTCCACCGAACATCAGGAAACTGATGATTATCAGTGAGAGATTCCTCCAAAAAGAATCCGGGGAAACGGGAATGTTTTGCGTATCGAGGAGAATGAAAGAATACATAAGAAAGTAGGGGCGCAGGTCCCGCAGCCTCTTTTACTGTTCCTTCCTTAAAATGTTCTCTAAATTCCGTTAGAAAAACGGAATTCGTTCGGGTTGTATGGATTTAAAATCTTGCTCTGGATTTTCCGTAACCAAAATAGATAATAAAGCCAAGAGCCATCCATGCCATTAGACGCATCCATGTATCGAATGGCAGGGATGCCATCATCAGGAAACAGGAAACCATTCCTAGTATTGGCACCAATGGAACCCATGGTGTTTTGAATGAGCGGGGAGCGTCGGGTTGGGTCTTGCGTAATACCAATACTCCCAAACAAACCAGCACAAAGGCAAACAGCGTTCCGATGCTGGTCATTTCACCAACTACACGAGCTGGAACAAATGCCGCGAACAAGCTCACGAACAAACAAAAAAGTAAATTGGATTTCCAGGGTGTTTTGAATTTTTTGTGAACGGCCGAGAAAACCGGTGGTAAAAATCCATCCTTTGACATTGAAAAGAATACGCGTGATTGTCCGAGCAGCATTACCATGATTACAGAAGAATAACCTGCAAGGATTGCTAAAATGATCGCTTGTTGTAACCAGACATAAGGTGTGTGTGCAATTGCAACCGCTACAGGTGCGATACCGTCCTGACCTTGAAACTCTGTATAATGGGCAAGGCCGGTCATTACGTGTGCAAACAGAATATACAGGACCGTACAGATCGCAAGTGAAACAAGGATACCTATGGGCATGTCCCGTTTGGGATTTTTTGCTTCCTGAGCAGCTGTAGAAACCGCGTCAAAACCAATATACGCGAAGAAAATAATACCTGCAGCTCTTACAACCCCACTCCATCCGAACTCACCAAAATTACCGGTATTCGCAGGCAAATATGGAACGTAGTTTTCCGGTTTAATGTATGCCCAGCCAAGACTGATGAATACAATTACGACTAAAACTTTTAGGGCGACAATAATTGAATTCACTGTTGATGATTCCTGTGTCCCACGAACGAGGACCAGTGACATCAGCACCACAATAAATACGGCGGGCAGGTTCACTAAACCGGAAACTACAGTACCGTCAATCAGGGTTGCCGTATCCCATGGAGACATTGTTAATTGTGCCGGCAGGTGTATATTAAAATGCTCAAGAAACTTAATAAGGTATCGTGACCAGCTAATGGAAACGGTGGCTGCGCCGACAGCATATTCCAATACTAGGTCCCAGCCGATAATCCAGGCCATGAACTGACCCATGGTAGCATATGAGTAGGTGTATGCACTACCTGCCACCGGGATCATAGAGGCAAATTCGGCATAACAAAGTCCGGCGAAAGCACAGGCAACGGCAGCGATTACAAAAGAAATTGTTACTGCAGGACCTGCATTGTGAGCCGCGGCTCCTCCTGTGATACTAAAAAGTCCGGCACCGATGATCGCGCCTATGCCCAGCATTACCAGCGATCTCGCACCGAGTGTACGCTTTAGTGTGTGCTCTCCTGTTTCGTCGGCTTCAGCGAAAAGCACAGACAATGGCTTTCGTGAAAAGTAATTAGTGGCCATAAATTTAGAGACGGGTTTTGATGATGTGATGCAATGTATTATAAAAATGATTGAAAACAAAAACACCCCGCCTCTCTATGGAAGCGGGGTGTTTTTTTAACAAAGATCCTTTATCGGTTACCGGTGCGACCTTCCAGTTGGTCAATAGCTTTCTGAATACTTTTCTTCTCTTCGGGATCAAGTGGGAGCTCTATTTTCTTTTTAAGATAAATCAGTGCGTTTTCATTATCCTTTTTAAGGATATAATAATAGGCAAGATATCCGTAAGCATCTGCAAGACCGGATTGGTATTTTGAAGGATTCGCTGAATCCGCGATGGCCAGTTCAATGTATTTTTCAAAATACGGTTTCGCCATTCCTTCTTCTGATGTGCTGTCGATATGAGTACACGCTTTTGCTCTCCACAACCATCCGCTCGCGTACTTCGGAGATAGTTCATTCACTTTTGAGAAAGCGGTATCGGCCGGGACAAACTGTGTGTTGAAATAATAGGATCTGCCGAGGTTAAAATAGTCCGCGACTTTAATGTCTTTACCTGTTGCTATTTTTTCTTCAAGGACAGCAGCGGCATCCGCGTATTTCTTCAGCTTGTAATACGAGTTTGAAATTTCGCTGAGGAGATCAGTGCGGTTTGGGTCAACAGCATATGCTTTTCGAAGCTGAATGATTCCCAATGAGTCCTGGTTGCTGGCAATGAGTAGTTTTCCATAATATTCATAATCCACCGCTGTTCTTTTGTCGTCGGGCAGAATATCAAACAAGGTGTTTACTGACTCAAGACCTTTCGCAAATTCTTTTGTTTCGTAATAACAATAGGAGAACACACGCAACATCGTAAGGTTTTTTGGATCACATTTTTGTTGCGCTTGTGAAAGCTCGCCAATTGCTCCGGTATAATCTTTACTTAAATAGAGGAACGAAGCATAACGAATGCGTGCACCACAATTGTTTTTAGAGAGCTCAAGGTATTTTCTATAATTTTCTTTTGCTTTCTCGAGTTTGCCAAGCTTAAAATTAGTTTCACCAAGTTCACGGTAAGCCGGTGCATATTCAGGAGAAATCGTGATTGCGTTTTCAAACTCAATCGCTGCACCATCATAATTTGTTGAGCGTTTGTAAAGGCGACCTTTGCTTACAATTGTTCGGGCAGAGTTTTTATTGAGGTCCAGTGCTTTGTTGTAATAATCCGCGGCGAGTGTGCCGTTATTTTGTTCCGCATAAATATCTCCGTACAAAATCTGGATGTCCGGATTCTTCGGTTCAATTGTAACCGCTTTATCCAGCAGCGTTTTCGCTTTGTCAAGATTTTTATTTTTCAAATGGGTCAAAGCATCGGCGATTTCAATGTAAACGGTAGCGCTTTTCTGTGGTGCTGCCAATTCGACTTCGTTTAAAAGAGTCATCGCCGTGTTCACATTGTTTTGTGCCTGATCCGCGCGTGCTTTCAATTCAGTATTTCCGGGTTCACGAGTACTGGCCGCTTTTGCTTCGGGCAAACTAATCGCATTCAGGAGCACTTTTGCTGTGCCAATCTTAAGCAGGAGATTTGTGGGATCCTGTTCCCGGCCTTTGTTGAAGATAATTAATGCGGAGTCAGGATTTTCGCTCAGCAACAAATTCTCGCCGAAATAATAATAGTTCAATCCGTTTGCCGGCTCTCTTGAAATAAGAGCTTTATAAATATCCGTTGCGGATTCGTATTGTTCGTTTTCGGTTAGCTTTCTTGCCTCATCGAGTGTTTGTGCACTGAGAGCAAGTCCTGTTCCAACTAAAAAATAAAACAGAATGATCGTTTTTTTCATTTTATTCAAGAATTGACTTTAATAATCCGTATTGGCATTGTTGCCGGCAGCATTCCCATCAAGCGCACAAGGCGCTGTCCCTGATCGCCGACCGCGAAGGAAGCAAAGCCTGTGCCAAGACCGTTTCTGCTCTCACGGATTACAATTAAAACGTCACGGATAAATGGATATTGTTTAAGTGCTATGTAGGCCTGATATGGCTTATAATATTCTTTTCCGAGTGTTGTGTCCGCCGAAGAGACTTCTACGACTTTCACCTTTTGAAGGAAGGCATTAACCTCCGCGTCGTCTTTATCGCTGATCCAGTTCACGCTTACCACACCGAGCGCTTGCGGGTTCTTGCTGACGTATTCAATTACATCGGCATTTGAATTTGTTGCCGACCAGTTCCGTGGTAATGGAGTGTTCAGGTGATATGTTTCTTTCAGGTACCGGGAATTGCTTGACCCGTTGTTATCAAAAACAATTCGGATCGAATCAAGTTTTGAATTCGGATTAAGTTGTTTCCAGGTTTGAGTTTGTCCTGAAAATATTTTACCGGCCTGTTCGAAGGTGATAAGCGTATCCGGGTTATCCGGATTTGTAACGAGCGCGACAGCGTCAATAGCAAGCTTGTTCACTCTTGGAATTATTTTTCTTCCGTCAAAATATGCGGACTCATCTTTGTTCAAAGGCCTTGCAACTACTGCAAGCCTGACTGAATCATTTTTCATCAGTTCGTTGAATACATCTGCTTCAGGAAGGTATTTGACACGAATGTTCGCGTACTTGTAAATTTTCATGAAGGTGTCGATTTGCACCTGGAGCAAGGGCTTGTATGATTCATCGACAAGGATCAGGATATCTCCCGAGGTTGGTGTATCGGTATATTCCGGTTTTTTGGAATCCGAGGAACAAGAAAATGAGAATACGGAGCCGATGAGGGCAAGTAAAAGCAGATTTATTTTAAAACTGGATTTCATGGTCCGCGGGATAATTACATTCTTCCTCTAAACAATTTATTGGCTCTCCAGATTGCGTAGGCAAGAAAAACAGATCCCAAAATAATTCTGTTCAGCCTGGCCAGATCATAGGGAGCCCAAACAAATATCAGGATTATTCCCGCAAGGGCATAGACTAAAATCATGAGGACGCTAAAAAAAAAACGAAATCTGTCCGCAAATGATTTGCGCTCGTCCATTCTATAAGTACGGTGGATTATTTCAGGGTAAAATTGACCGGCAGGTTATATTGTACCTGTACGTTCCGACCATTCTGACGACCCGGCTTCCAATCTGGCATGGATCTGACGACACGCAGTGCTTCTTCGTCGCAACCGCCCTGAATTCCGCGCAAAACCTTTGCTTCTTTGATTTTGCCATCTTTATCGACAACAAAGGTAACATACACCCGTCCCTGGATGCCATTTTCACGGGCAACAGGAGGATATTTGATATTTCTTTGCAGGTATTCGAAGAGTTTTTCTTCACCGCCGGGGAATGTTGGCATTTCCTCAACTACGGTAAAGACCTTGCCTTCGTCCGGATCAGCAACAACAGGGTTTTCCGGTGGTAAATCAACAATATCTTTTGATCCCTCCTGAGTTTGCGTAGACACCTGTACGTCTTTAACTTCTTCCTGGGTTGGCGGTGGCTCCTGGGCTTCCTCGTCTTTTACAACCTTTGGAGGTGTAAATTTGATCGTTTGTTGAACAGGAGGAGGAGGGATTACCGGCGGTGGAGGAGGTGTGGTTTTGTCAATTGGCGGAGGTTCAGCCAAAGTTACAAGTTCAGTAACTGCGGCTTTGTTGCTCAGCTTAACCTTTGAAAGCACCTCTAAAAGTTTCGGAACACCAACGATCACGACAATACCGGCAACAGAAAACAGCAGTGCCATCAGTATTCTCCGCTGATATTTTTTGCGGATAACATAGGCTCCGTATTCTTTATTACGTTCGGCAAATACCAGTTCTACCCGCTCAGGGTTCACTGCATTGTCCCATCCAAGAATTCTCATTCTATACAGAATTATTTGGTGTTCTTGATTAACTCTCTTTCTGAATCTGATAAATCAACAATTGCATATCGGCCCACGTTGCAGATCAGCATTTCGTCCAGGATATCGACCAGGTTTTTGTATTTCGACTTTTCATCCGGTTTTATCAAAACGATAACACCGGCTTTATCGCCTTTAACAGCGGCTTTGTGCTTTTTAATTTCGTCTTCTTTATCCGGAATGAGTCCTCTTTTAACGGAGTCCTCAACCATTTTTACTTTGTCCACAACCAGCTTGTTTCTTTCGAGGAGCATTGTACGAATACTGTTCGGGCCCGACTGGGAAAAATCAGCAAGGTTGGTCACCGGCGGCTGGGTTGGGTCGTCCATACCAACATACCAGATTATTCTATCATTTTCAGTCAACAAAATAGAAACCGTTTGAGATGCCGGTACTTTTGTTCTTTCAGAATCCTCAACCTTGTCTTTCACGGGCATTGTGATGTCCATTGTCTTCGGCTTGCTGAAGGTCGTCGTTAGGATGAAGAAGGTGAGCAGCAGGAACGCAAGATCCACCATCGGCGTCATGTCGATGTGGGTGGAAGATTTCTTGGCCCGGACCTTTTTATGTTTACCTTTTTCCTGGCCGCCGTCCGACTGTTGAACTTCTGACATTTTTTATCTATCCTTTTTATTTGTTTCAGGTTTCATGTGAAACAAAGGGTTGATCTATATTTATTTTTTTGCAGGAGCCGCTGCAGCATCTCCGGCGCTTTCCAGATTTGTGATCAGAGCAAAGCGATTTGCTTTGTTGTCCTGGAGAGTTGTGATTACACGTTTAATTGTAGGAATATCAGCATCCTGATCGCCTTTGATAGCAATACTATGACGTGGCGCTACTGTTCTTGCGGCATTGATCCAGAAGGTCAACTCATTGTTTGTTGAATCGCTTGGAATACCAGGCGTCACGTCGTTCATTGATTTTCTTTTCGCTTCATCAGCACCGAGGTATTCTTTCAACATTGTGCTTGGCATACCTACAGACGATAAAACAGAGAATCTCTTTTTTTCTTTTTCGTCAAAGGTGAGGCTGAAGCGGGTAGCGATTTTATCCAGAATATCCATTCGGGTTTGTTGTCCTTCGATATTGAAGAACACACGGCCCTTGCCGTCAACAGTAAGTAAAATTACTCCTTTGTCAGGCAATGGAATTTCGCTGATGGAAGAAGGCTGGTCTACAATAACCGGCTCGTCAGGGCGAAACTTGGTGGTGAGCATGAAAAATGTCACCAGCAAGAAAGCCAGGTCGACCATTGGGGTCATGTCCAGCGAAGGAGATTTTTTGGGAACTTTAATCTTCGGCATTACCTGAAATTACTTTCTAGAGTCAGAAACTGATAAATTCCATACGGGAGTTTCCCGAAGATCTTAGTTTTCTTTGTAGCGGGCTGCAAACGACTGAACGATGCTATAGCCGGCCTCGTCAATACCGTAGGTGATGCTATCGATACGGCTTGTGAAGAAGTTGTACATGATGATCGCAAGTGCTGATGTACCGATACCGAGAGCGGTGTTATTCAACGCCTCAGAGATACCTGTTGAAAGAGCAACTGCGTCAGGAGCACCGGAAGTCGCGATCGCCGAGAAGGCGCGAATCATACCCATAACCGTTCCAAGAAGACCGAGGAGGGTCGCGATAGAGGCGATGGTAGAAATGATGACAAGGTTTTTGGAAAGCATTGGAAGCTCCAGTGTTGTTGCTTCTTCCAATTCTTTTTGGATTCCGAGGAGTTTACGCTCTTTATCAAGGTTTTTGTCCGCCTGCATTTGACGGTAACTGTCAAGTCCGGCATTTACAACATTTGCAATAGAGCCGCGTTGCTTTGCGCATTCTGCTTTTGCAGCATCAATATTTCCATCAGCCATCAGGGTGCGGATTCTCTGAATGAAACCTTCAATATTTCCTGTTCCTTTTGATTTTCCAATCGTAATGAAACGTTCAATTGAAAAGACAATAACAGTAATAAAAGTTCCAATCAGTATCGGAACAAGGAATCCTCCCTTATACATGGTAGCCATGATATGGTTGGGAAGCGGGTTCTTGTTGATATCACCATCTTCGAAACCGGACGGGTCGCCCATGATAAATTTCCAGATCGCGAAACCGATACCAATAGCAATCGGAATAACTGCAGCTGCAAGAATCGATTGAATGCTTCCTCCTTTGGATGACGAGTTGCTCATGAGTGTACTGATTTGTTTGAGTTTTTTATATGTTAATGAGGCTAATAAACGTATTCGAAATAATTAAATTCTCGTATTTATTAATTTTTGGGACGACAATAATAGGAAATTCCCGTTAAATCCAAAATTGCCAGTCAGGATTTCATTGCTATTTAACCGAACCGTGACAAATACGCCCGAATAAGCTCGTTTTTACTATCACCTATTCTTGAATCGCTTCTTATAAGATCGGGGAAAGGGGTATTTTCCCGTAAATTTAATTTGATTTTTTCAGGATCAGACCATTTCTGAACCTGAAAACTAAAGAAAATGCGATCAAATCAATCCGGCCAGAATTCCAGGTGCAATTCCCAAAACAAGTGCTGCCAGGGACGTCAGGGCGAGGAGTATTCCGAAAAGAGGGTTAACTGCTATTTCCTGTGTTTCGTCTTCCGTTTTGAAAACCGCGATGATCACCCGGAAATAGTAAAACACACCGATAAGTGAACCCAGGATGGCAAGTAATACCAGTCCTATGTAGCCGTTTTGAATCGCGGAGGAGAAGATATAGTATTTCGCAAAGAATCCTGCTGTTGGAGGAATGCCCGCCAGAGAAAGCATGGCAACCACGGTCACCGCAGCGAGGAAGGGGTTCCGTTTAGCAAGTCCATTGAAAGACTTAATATCATCATTGCCTGTTTTGTGGCTGATCAATAATAGGATTGCAAACGCGGTAATGGAAGAAACGGAATAGGCTGTGGTATAATACAACAATGATGAGGGCGCTGAGGCGTTCATCGCGAGCAACGCAAGCACCATGTATCCGGCATGTGAAATGCTGGAATAGGCAAGCATTCTTTTAAAGTTAGTCTGGTAAACGGCGGTAATGTTACCGACAAGGATCGTCAGACCGGAAATGATCATTAATGTTGGAGCCCAAATTGTCGGCACCGCGTTGAAGGTGTGCAGGAAGAGGCGGAAGAATGCGGCAAAAGCTGCCGTCTTTACTACCGTTGACATGAAAGCGGTGATCACTGTAGGGGAGCCCTGATAAACATCCGGAGCCCAAAAATGGAACGGTGCCGCAGAAACTTTAAATGAAAGGGCGATCATCATCATGAGAATTCCAACCATCATCATCGCGGAATTCTGTACACCATTTTTTACCAGGAATGACGAAATCGCTTCGAGGTTGAAAGATCCTGTAACTCCGTAGATCAGGGCGATTCCAAACAACAAAAAACCGGTAGCAAAGGCGCCCATCAGGAAATACTTCAAGGCCGCTTCATTCGAGGCCAGATTTGTTTTGTTGCTACCTGCAAGAATATACAAGGAGATGGAGAGAATTTCGATACCCAGAAAAAGCATGATCATATTTGAAAAAGTCACCATTACCATCGCACCAATCAGGGAAAAGATAATGAGGGCAAAGTGATCGGCTTCGCTGGAGGGCTCAATAAAAAATTCGGGCGACATGAGACACCAGATGAAGGTGATTCCAATCAGCAGTCCCATGAATGCGGTGCTGTAATTGTCAACGATCATCATTTCATTGAATAAATGTTGTCCGTTGTTCCAATCCAGTGTGTTTGTTACAAAAGCTGCAACAAGACCCGCCAAAACAAGCGGGTGTAATATTTTTCTAAACCCGAATATTTCAGAGAAGAGGCAAACTAAGCCAAGGGCCGATAAAACGATCAGTGTAGTCAATGTCTTCGGCTTTTAATTTGTCAATAGAGATATTCCGTGTGACATGTGAATGATCTCGCGTAGAGTTTTTATGGACGGTTCTGCAATGTTCATGAAATAAGACGGGTAAACACCGATCCAGAAGATCATAATCACCAGCGGAATAAGAACCAGTTTTTCGTTGGTTGTGAGATCCTGAAATTTTTCAGTGTGTTTATTGCTCACTCCAAGTGCAATTTTTTGATATGATCTTAGCATGTAAACCGCACCGAGGATGATGGTTAAACCGGATACTGCAGCCATCCATGTGCTGTACTGGAAAATTCCATTGATGAGTAGGAATTCACCAATAAA
>CAYMMN010000042.1:0-15082 GCA_964391495.1 uncultured Flavobacteriales bacterium
CCAGTATAAATGCCTCCCATTGGTCCATAGCCGGGATAAATATCAGAATAACACTGGAACCCTAATTCAGTATACCGCTTATCATTAGCAATTAAGATTACCTTATCTGTGATACTTTGCACTACATCCAGTATATTCAGGATCAAGGGACGGCCATTGAAATTAACAAGCCCTTTATCCGTCTTCATGCGCGAACTTTCTCCGCCACAAAGCACTAAGACTGTAAAATCAAATGGCTGATACATGTTCATCGGGAAGGAAATTTAAAAACTTCAACTGCATCACCACGACGTATTTCCAGATTTTCGATAGGCAAATAGACAAGAGAGTTTGCGCCGGAAAAACTCAGGAGATTATCCGAATCCTGCCCGTCAAGTATACTTACGCCTCCATTCTCAATAAGCGATTTTAGAAATAATGACCGATCACCTTTTCCTGTGTAATCAGTATTTGATTTCATCATCACTTTTTCGAGTCCAAGATTTTCTTTTCCACTCAATTTATCAAGCGTCGGAAGAATGTACTGATAATAACATACCAATGCTGCAGCAGGGTTTCCCGGGACAGCAAAAACTATTTTCCTCCCTTTCATTCCAACAAATAAGGGCTTCCCGGGTTTTTGAGCAACCTTATAAAACAGTTCTTTAACTTTTAATGCAGCCAATACTTCTTTTACAAAATCATATTTACCAACAGAAATTCCACCTGAAATGATCAGCACATCATTGTTTGCTAAAAGTTTTTTTACCGCCGACAACACCAATTTTTTTTCATCCTTCACATGGCTTTTTTGGCCGGCTTTATATCCACTTTGTAATAAAACAGACTCTAATGTTCCGCTGTTGGATTCATAAATTTGTCCGGGCTTTAGTTTATTGCCGGCCTTCACCAGTTCATTACCGGTAACTAAAATTCCTATCCGTGGTTTTTTGAAAACTTTTACAATGGAACAACCAATCGTATTCAGGAAGCCAATCGCTGCAGGAGAAAGTGTAATTCCTTTCTTCAATCCCGCACCACCTTTTCTGATTTGATTCCCTTTCCTCCTGATATTGCTTCCTTCTTTCAGGAATTCTTCTATAACCTCAACTTGTTGCTCAGCTACGTTTACTTTTTCCTGCATCACGACGCAATTTGCATTGGATGGCACAGGAGCGCCGGTAAAAATTCTTACTGCTGTATTTATTTTCATTTTTAAAATCGGTGCATCTCCCGCCTTTATTTCTCGAGTGAGGGTAAAAACATTTCCCTTCAATCTATTTCGATCAAAACAAATTGCATACCCATCCACTGCTGACTGATCAAACAATGGAACATCGATTGGCGAAAGCAAATCTGCCGCGAGCACATACCCGAGACTATCCTGTACCTTCATTTTACCGGTTTCCGGTAAAGGCACAGCGTCAATGAGAATTTTTTTTGCTTCCTCTACTCTTAGCATAATTACACCATTAACAATTTACCTGCAGCAAATAATAGTACAGTGGCCAGCAAATATTTCAGCACAACGGAATTAAAACGATGACTTCCCCAATAAGAACCAAGAAAGCCTCCAATGAGCGTTGCTAAAACCCACCACATTATTTTGTCAGGAAAAACAAGATGTCGACTCATGAGACCGGCAAGACCGGATAAAGAATTCACAAGAATAAATGGAGCCGCAAGGGCAGCTGTTTGCTTGATATCCGCCCAGCGAAACAAGAGCAATATGGGTGACAATAAAATTCCGCCACCAATTCCAATCATTCCCGATATCAAACCTATTCCACCACCAATAAGCAAGGCGATCAGCAAGGGCATTTTGCGAAGTGTCTCACCTGAATTGTTTCCAATAAGTCCAAGTATTCTTATCACTGAAAGCAACAAACAAATCCCTAAAATAATTTTGAAGACGGATGGTGATAATTGAACCCGGGAACCCAGAAAAGCAAGTGGAACAGAAAGCAGGATCAATGGAATGAATAGCTCCCTTTTGAAATATCCGCTTCTGTAATATTGCATACTGGCAATAGCGGAAACCAGGACATTCAATACCAATGCGGTAGGCCTGATTTGCTCTGGTACAAAATTTAAAAATACCATCAGGGCCAGATATCCACTCGCACCACCATGACCTACAGTGGAATACACGAAGGCAATGATGAAAAACAAAACAAGGATAAGGCTGAAATCCATTGCACTAATTTACGCTTTTCCCTATTTCTGCAGACAAGTAATCATGCATTCCTGAAATCAGAAAAGTTAATTTTTTACATGGAAAATGAGATCCAGTCAACGGAAATTTGCATCCAAATTTCCTACTTTCACAAAAATTTTATTGAATGAAAAAAGTCGTTGTACTTGGAGCAGGCCGTGTGGGACAAACCATGGCTATCGATTTATGCAGAGATTATTCTGTATGTTCCGTTGATGTGAATGCAAAAATATTGGCTGATTTAGCCGCAAAACATCCCATTCAGACCAAAACAGCCGACTTATATAACCCCGATGAAATTCGAAAAGCAATTCAGGATGCTGACATCGTGATCGGCGCTGTACCAGGATTCATGGGATTTGAAATGGTAAAAACCGTTATCGGAGCCGGTAAAAATATCGTAGACATTTCCTTTTTTAATGAAGATATTTTCCTGCTCGACGACCTGGCTAAGAAAAATAATGTTGTTGCTGTGATGGATTGTGGTGTTGCTCCCGGAATGGACAATATGATTCTCGGATATCACAATAAACGGATGGAAGTAAATTTCTTCGAATGCCTTGTCGGAGGCCTTCCAGTTGTACGCACCTGGCCATATGAATACAAAGCTCCCTTTTCACCCATTGATGTAATCGCTGAATACACGCGCCCGGCCCGTTTTGTAAAAGATGGACAACTGGTGACCCGACCGGCACTCAGCAATCCCGAACTTCTCGATTTTCCTCAGGTTGGAACTCTCGAAGCTTTCAATACAGACGGACTTAGAAGTCTGATCAAAACAATGAAGGTTCCCGATATGATCGAACGAACCTTACGTTATCCCGGACACATCAATTACATGAAAGTACTTCGCGAAAGCGGCTTCTTTAGCGAAGAACCAATACAGGTAAATGGAAAAGATATCCGTCCGATTGACCTCACTTCAAAATTACTTTTCCCGATGTGGAAATTAAAAGAAGGTGAAGAAGAATTTACAATCATGCGTGTGATCGTAAGTGGAAAAGAAAATAACAAAGACAAATCATATACTTATGATTTGTTTGATCGTTATGACGCGAAAACAAATACACCTTCCATGTCACGCACAACAGGATATACCTGCACTGCCGTTGCCCGACTCGTCCTTGAAAACAAATACAATCGCGTTGGAATAAGTCCTCCGGAATTTGTCGGCGAAGATGAAAACTGTTTCAAGGAAACACTACGATACCTGACTGACAGAGGGGTTATTTATAAGCTTTCCTGAGCCTTGTGCTTAGTGAAATTTAGGTGAAAATTCTGTCAGATAATTTCCTGTAAATAATTTTCTTCCATTTTTAAGTAATTACCCATAATTATTGAAGTATTTTCTGCGAAAGAATGACATGAAATTGACCAATGCACTCATTGACAATCCCCGAATTTTGATACATTTGTATCAATGAAGCCAGTAAGGCAACATAAGCTCAGAACCATCACAGCGTATTTACTGCTCGCTGCGGTTTCTTTTTTCTTTACACCAAAGGAGCTGGTTCACATTTTCCTGAATCATGACGACACCTGTGATACGGTAACGCATAATTCAAACCAGACTCATATTGAAAACTTACATGAACACTGCGATCTGGATCAATATTCGGTTCCACCCTTGTTTCATGAAGTAACTCACTTTTCCTTTATTAGTACTGCTTTTCTTTGCACCCATTCCGCGGGGCAATTATGCAATTATCATTTTTCCGGTTCTTCTTTTTTATTCTTCCGAGGGCCTCCTTCTCTTATTTGATGTGTAAATGTTCTGTCTGGACAGAACAAAATTAAATGTGGCAAAATTCGCTTGCCGCCATTTCTCTATTTTTTTACATCAAATAATTGATCATGAAAATATTCTATTTCCTGATTTTTCTTCAAACCATCTTTTGGTTTGATAAAGCCTCTGCGCAGACCGACAGCACACTTGCTGACTCCTTACTGCTTGAGCAAATTCAAAACCAAATTCAACCGGAACCCACCCTTGCCCCAGTCCGTAGTGCCCCTTCGGCCAATCCTGATATAAGCGTAATTGGAGATTTGGGAGGTTCATATGAAAGTAACCGAAACAGAAAATTCGATGCCAATCTTAACGAAACTGAAATTTCATTTCAATCGGTAATAGACCCTTATGCAAGGGCTGATTTCTTTGTAGCCATCAGTCGCGACCCATCTACCGGAGAATTTAAAACTGAAATTGAAGAGGGTTATCTCACAACCCTTTCTTTACCTGGCCACCTGCAATTGAAAGCCGGAAAGTTCAAACAAGCTCTTGGCAGAATTAATCCGATACATCCACATGCTTTACCATTCACAGATATGCCGAATGCATTTGTACGATTTTTTGGCGATGAAGGGATGAATGACGAAGGAGCTCAGCTCAGCTGGCTGCTGCCCAACCATGCTTTCTTTCAGGAACTCACGCTTGAATTAACTGATGGCCCGATGGAAAGTCCATCATTTGCAAGAAGCCCCGGCAATAAATATCTGAAACTCGCGCATCTCAAAAATTTCTGGGATCTATCAGCGAATTCAACACTTGAACTAGGCTTTTCTGGAATATCAGGAGTGAACAGCACCGATCATACAACAAACATTGGAGCAGTTGACCTGACTTTCAAATGGAAACCTGTAAAATTCAACACATACAAATCTTTCACTTTCCAGAATGAATTGTACTACAGCCATGCAACATTCGACAGCACCTCTGTAAAATCCATTGGCTTGTATTCCATGCTCAGTTTTCAGTTCGCCAAACGCTGGTTCATTACAGCAAGATACGACTACACAAATCTTCCGGAATCGGCACAGTTTGTGGAACAGGCCGGGTCCGTAACGATCGGCTGGTATGCTACCGAGTTTCAAAAGATTGAACTCCAGGGAAAATACACTACCGCGAATCAGGAAGACATCGAAAACAACTTTGAGAAGAATTTCTCCCAGATTTTCCTCCGCTGGATCTTTATTATCGGATCACATGGCGCCCATCAATATTAAAATACACTTACAATCATTTCACAAAATTTCCTTCTTACAAATACAAAAAATGAAAACCAAAATATATCCCCTTCTGATAATCAGTGCTCTCTTCTTTTCTTCTGCATTTGCCGGAACAATTCATGTTGTCGCTACTACACAGGACACGAAAAGTATAGCAGAATTAATCGGCGGAAACAAAGTTGAAGTATTCAGCATCGCAACAGGTTATCAGAATCCTCATTTTGTTGATCCGAAACCAAGTTATATCATTAAACTCTCCAATGCGGATCTCTTCATTACTGTCGGACTCGACCTGGAAACAGGATGGTCTCCGTCACTCCTGACCAGTTCCAGAAATCCCAGAATCCAAAAAGGAAGTGCCGGCTATGTAGATGCATCAATTGGTGTGCCTTTGCTTCAGGTTCCTTCAAGCATCAATCGAGGAGAAGGTGACATTCATATCTATGGAAACCCACATTACTGGCTGGATCCATTGAATGGAAAATTCATTGCAAGGAATATATGCAACGGACTGGAGAGAATTTCGCCTGAGAACAAAGCGTATTTTGAAGCCAACCTGAAAGTGTTCAATGAAACAATTGATCAAAAGTTAAAAACATGGAACATAACAATGGCAAAATACAAAGGTGCCAAAGTAATTGCCTATCACAATGAATGGTGTTATTTCGAAAATCGGTTTGGATTACAAATCGTTGATTTCCTGGAACCAAAACCAGGCATCCCTCCCACACCATCACAGTTGGTAAAAATTATCAAAGCTGTAAAAGCTAATTCCATAAAAGTAATTATTTCCTCACCTTATTTTACAACTTCTTCCTCCGATGTTGTAGCGAAACAAACCGGAGCTAAAGTGCTGACTTTGGCAACCTCAGTAGGAGCATTTGATTCAATCAAAAATTACTACGACCTCTTTGACTATAATGTCGGTCAACTTGTAAACGTTCTGAAATAATTTAGCAAAACTCAAATCAATTGCCATGTTCGAAATGTTCCAGCTTGATTTTATTACACAGGCATTTATACTCAGTATTATTGTCGGCATCGTGCTTTCATACCTTGGAGTCCATGTTGTTGGGAGAGGAATAGTGTTCGTGGATCTGGCTCTTGGTCAGATCACATCACTGGGCGTAGCCTATTCTGATTTTATTGGAAAAGGGAAAACATTCATTCCGATTCTGTTTGCTATCCTTGGCGCATTTCTGATGTCCCTGATCAATATCCGCGACCGCCGACTGAAGCTGGAAGCCATCATTGGAATTATTTATGCTGTCGCTTCCGCTGCCACAGTGATGTTGATTTCAAAAACCCCACATGGCGACTCCGACATTCAGGAAGTATTGTTTGGAAACATTCTTTCGGTTAGCTGGGAACAAATAAAAACCACAGGCATTGTTCTCGGAGCAATCGCTTTGATGCATGCAATCTTTTACAAGAAATTTTTCGCGCTTACCGAACGTTTTGAAAAAGGAGAAGGACATTCCATCGGCATTTTTAATCTCTGGAATTTTCTATTTTACATCTCCATCGGATTGAGTATTGTATTCTCAGTCCGTATCAGTGGTGTTATTCCTGTGTTTTCATTTTTAATCATTCCCGCAGTTGGAGCGATTATGCTGGCAAAGAAAAAACTACCGCTGGTCCTGCTTGCAATCCTGCTGAATATACTCGGAGCCTTATTTGGACTCTTTGTTTCCTACAAGTACGATTTCCCTGCAGGCTCCTCTATCGTCGCAGTCCTGGGCGGACTCTTCCTGATGGTTTCTATCTTTTATATTATTCTGCAAATGGCAAAAAGTAGGGTGAATTGAAAAGGGAGGAATATTAGTGGAAGAGTAAGTGTAAGAGTAAGTTTGAAGTTCTTAAAACTTACTCTTACACTTACTCTTCCAATGCAATGTAGTCCCGGGCAGAATCGAACTGCCATCTAGAGTTTAGGAAACTCCTATTCTATCCGTTGAACTACGGGACCGAAAGGAGTGCGAAAATATCCTTTACTTTGGATTTTTGAAAGAAAGCTGAAAATTCCATGCCCGAGCATACAAATAAAACATGCTTAATTTGCCGATAATCAATTCAAAGGGGATGAAAAACAATTTTCGTTCCGGTTTGTTTCCAAAAGATATGTCCAAAGAAAACCCTTTTAAAGAATATAAATCCGGAGTTTGTAACATCGGTGTTAAGGAAGTTTCCGTACGAAGGAAGTTTTTTTACGCCTTTCTGCCCATTACCTTCCTTCTGACCCTGAGCGCTTTTTTCTGGGACAATTCACTCGTTATTTGGATATTATTGCTCGGATCAGCATTTTGCCTGACGGTACTGTACAATGAAATCAAATACAGGTTCTGTATCCTATTTGGGTTTTTCAGTCTGTACAATTTTGAAAAACTGGGTACTATTCATGAAGCAAAAAATCCACAAGACCATCAAAAAGATAGAAAAAGAGTTCTTGAAATCGTTATCCAATCACTCCTGTTTTCACTGATCTACGCCACTACTGTTCACCTGGCGGCAGGATATTTTCATTTGCACTGAGGTTAATGAAGGGAAGTGAATCTTTGCAGTAAGATCCGATCAAATGGCTTCCCCTGCATTTTCTGAGTTTTAAAAGTGTTTACAAGTAAAGTATCATTGGCTATGTAATTCATATACGCCTTCCTTTGCTCTGAATCCTGAATTGAAACAGTATCCCTTGATGCAACAGCAAAGAGAATTGTTGTCAGGTAGGTTTTATAATTTTTCTCTTCGCGATAGGACATCCTTACCTGAGGAACCCTGCTAATCACCGCCAAAGCTGAATCCGGTTGATGAATGTTAAAATAGGAAGCGCTCAGATTCAGTAATCCTTCTACAAACAATGGTGTTATCTGCAGACCAAGACGATAATGTTCAATAGCCTGCTCAGGCATTTTACTCTGCTCATAACATGTCGCCAGGTCATTGAGCACACGCAAATGATAGGGATTAACTTTTTCCGCAGCTTCAAAAGATCTCCTTGCCCCTTCCAGATCACCCTGGTAAAATCGTGCCAGTCCGTCGTACCATTCAAGTGGAGTCGTTGTTCCATCCACCCGGAAAAAATAATTCTTCGCCCTTGAAATCTCACGTGTCATTGCGCTATAGTTCTTCCGCAACTGATTCACTTTGGCTTTTCTCAAATGCAGCTCTCCCGAAAGCCATGACCATGCAGGATAAATACTAACAGTAGCAAGTAAAAAAAGCGCGACTGAAACAATACGCTGCCAGGATTTTGACCAAACAAATTTTTCAGATGATGAGCCTGATATATAAAATACCACTGCTGTCCATAACATTAACAGCAGCATTACATAATACCTTGATCTTGGGTAACCAAAAAAAGACAAAACCATAAAGCTTGCTACAGCAAAACTGGCCATCAAGAGCATTCTTCTCTTTTCCAAATCCTGCATTTTCTTCAGGCATTTGTAAATCTCCCGAAGGATGAAGAAAAAGAACAATAAATAACAGGCAATACCCGGAATTCCCTGCTCCGACCAAACCAGCAAATAATCATTGTGCGGATGCTCAAAGTGAACAATGCCTGTATTCAGATATGCTGTGCCACCGATTCCATATTTCGCTTCCAGCAATTTCCAGTTGTTCAGTCCCGCACCGAATAAAGGGTGTTCCTTTATCAGGTGCATACTGTTTTTCCAAACCAGAATACGTTCATAAACACTATTATTATTTTCTATAGAAGTAGTGTGAAAAATATCCGGCTTCGACCAGTACTTTTTAGCCATCTCCGCCTTCCGTACGAGGTAGGAATAATTGTTCGATTTGGTATACAAAAAGAAGGTGATCCCGATCACAGCCAGACTAATAACTCCGAAAAGAATTCTTCTTTTAATAGGCATTACAGAGGAATTGCCCTCTGTTTTCAGTTTTGTGAGTCTGGAGAAAAGCAACATCAACATCCCTCCAGACAAAATACCCAACCAGCATGAAACTGTTTGCAACAGGAGAATCCAGAAAAGACAGAGCAATAATCCGGTCCAGGAAAAAGCAAGCCATTTCCCTTTTTCCATACGCACACCATACAGTGTAAATGGGAGCAACAGGGTAAGAACTTCTGAAAAGAAATTTTTATTTGAAACCGACGAACAGAGATCCAGATTAATCAGGATAGGTTTCCCTTTCTGAATATAATCCATCACCATCGGATACAATTGAAGGGATCCATAGTAAGTGAAAATCAGTAGCCCAAAAACAGATGCACGAACCACGAAGAGAAAAGGGCGCTCACTTTCCCTTAAAATCATGTAGGCAAGGCAAAAGAAAAGGGAAAATGAAAGTATCCTGAACCATTCCTGAAAAGCGTCGCCCGGATTAATCGAACTTGAAATAGAAATCAGCATCCAAATTTGCTGCGCACACAAAAGGACAAGAATCTTTAATGGTAAAAATGGAACAGCGCTTTCCTTCCTGGAAGCAAACAGCCTGTAAAAGAAAAAAGCAGAAAGGGAAATGCACGTTAAAAGATATCTGGGAACAAGGCTTGGATCTTCAATACTGTGCACATTCACCAGGGGCAAAAGGACGAAAAGCAGGCAAAGAAATAACAGATAAGGCCAATCCTGTCGCTTTTTATCCATGGGTTCCTGATAAGCACACCAATTTAGGCAGAGATTGCAAAATAATTGAAAATTGGATCAGAATATTTCTTAAAATTACCCGATGAGCATTTTCTATGGAATCTCCGAAAACTAATCCACCCCAGATTAAATCCCGAAACATCAGCACTCATGATCTGGTGCATGCTGTAAGTAAACTCAAATGGTTGATTCTCATATTTTCTATCGGAATCGGAGGATTCACTTTCTGGTTTAGTAAAACGAGAATACTAACCTATTCTTCCTCGGCTTCCTTTTATATTAATGATATTAACTCAGTTTCGCTTACAACTCAAAATAACGAAACGAAACCTCTTGATGGATTGCTGACTGGTGAAAGTTTTAACCGTGTTTACCAGCTGATCCTGAGTTCCAGAACCCAAAATTATCTCATTCGGAAGTTCAAACTTTTTGAACATTATCACATTGATTCTACAAAAGAATTCAGTTTTGAAAAGGTTGCCAACCGTCTCAGAAATAATATTGAAATAAAAAAATCTCCATTCAACCTGGTTACTGTTACGGTGAATGATGAATACCGTTACCTCGCCGCAGAGATGGCAAATGAGATCATCTATTTTGTAGACAAGCAAAACAAAAATATACTTGCTGAAGGGGTCCAACGTAAAATAACAATTTATAACAGCCTGATACAGGATATACAGAAAGCAAATCAAATACGTAAAAAAGAAATTGAATCATTACTCTCCAAAATGAATGTGATTGTGGCCGATCTTGAAAACCGGAAACAAAACACGCAAACCATGTTGGAACTTCAACAGAAACTGACCGGAATAGTCGTTGAAATGGAAGCAGCGAATACAGACCTAATTAAAATCCAACGTTACCAGACTTTGGCACTCCAACTCATCAAAGAAAAAAATCTGCCTTCTATCATGTTCATGCAATATGCCAGACCATATTCGTTTTCATTGGTCCCCAAAGCCTTGTTGGTTAGCATCGGCATGATGGCGCTTTTCTGGACTGTATTTATCATACTTTTGTACTGGAAAATGAAGTACTCGGTTTACCTTTCCCTGTTTGCAAAAATCTGAAAGTTATCCCGTGTCATTTAGCTGAGAAGGATGAATAAATATTGTGTCATAGTCGCCGGTGGTTCGGGAACAAGAATGAAATCGGCTATCCCTAAACAATTTTTGGATTTGGGAAATAAACCGGTCCTCCTGCATACACTGCAACATTTTATTAATTACGATCCATCTATTAACATCATTCTGGTTCTCCCTGAAAATGAAATCAAGACCTGGGAATCTATCAAAGAGCGATTTTCTTTTACACACCCGGTCACTGTAACACACGGCGGAAAAACAAGACATCAGTCGGTTGCAAACGGACTTTCTCTGGTTCCAAATGACTGTATAGTGGCTGTTCATGATGCCGTACGGCCATTGATCAGCAATGATTTATTGCACCGCTGTTATCAGGAAGCTGAAAAATATGGTTCAGCAATCCCTGTTATGCCCGTGAATGATTCCATTCGTCAAATCAGTGGAGAAAAAAGCAGACAAGTAAACCGTAACGATTTTGTGATCGTTCAAACACCACAGTGTTTCCACTCAACGATATTAAAAAAAGCATTTGATCAGCCGGAAGACGCATCCTTCACTGATGAGGCTTCTGTCCTTGAAAAATCAGGAACACCATTGCGCCTTGTAGAAGGCGAAAAGCAGAATCTTAAAATTACCAATCCGGAAGATTTGATAATTGCCAATGCAATTCTTTCACATCCTAAATGATAAAATTCCATTAACTGAATTGAAATAAAAAAGGGTTCGAAAATCATCGAACCCTTTTATTTCAATTGGAGTGATTACCAATTGTCTTTGTCTTTTACCGGTTTGTCTTTTGTAACAGCGTTTTTCAGACTATTGATGGTTTCCTTTGTGTAGGTATCAACCTGCAAGAGATAATCGTTGTAAACCGGAGTATACATCTGTGCTTTGGTATCCATCCAGCGTTCACTGGGATAATAGGAGGCCTGCTTCCAGTTAAAAGCGGTAAATTCATATTTAAATCTTCCATCCTTTGCTGCAACAGTAAGCGTGTATTGCACCAGACCGGCATCTGTTTTTGTTCCTTCTTTATCCGCCGGATTGAAGATTTTAAATCTTGGCTTCCCCACAACCCTGAACTTTAAAGAATCATTTTCTCGAATTACTTCGGTAGGGTTCTTATAATATGTACGAAACCAGGCCAGGATTCTGGAATAAAGTATTTCAGCCTTAAGATTCTGTACTTCGATCACTTCTTCATACGTGATCAACCGGGTAATACTGTCCACCGGCATCGCAGGCATAGGCACCGGAACAGCATTTTTTTGCGCATTTGAAAAATGTACGCTGAGAGTCATGAGTATCATGACCATTGACAATTTTCTCATCATGGTAAATAATTTATGCTGTAAAAATAAGAGAAAATCAGAATCCTAATGAATTCTTAACCTTGCACAGGAATTTTAATTTTCATCCCCGGTTTGAGCCCGTGGATATTGGAAATATTGTTGATCGACTTCAGTTGCTCAACAGTTGCTCCTTCATATTTCCTTGCAATGCTGAACAAAGTATCACCGGGAGCTACCGTATGATAAACAAATCGGGAGTCGATTTTAGCAGCCACAGAAGGAATGGATTGGGTTGCTTCATTTGCATTTGACTTGGCAGCAACTTCAGCTGCCTTCTGATTCTGAAAATCTTCAGGTACAGCTTGTGACAATACATCTTTTTCATCCTCTGAAAGGATCGGTTTATCGTCTTCTTCCTCGGTACCATTTGCAGGTTTCTTAATAAAGACCTTGTGACAAACAGTAGTGTAAATAGCAAGTCTTTGTCCGCTGATTGGATATTTCTGGCGTAATGCCCTTTTGTTCCAGGCACGAAGCTGACCCACTGTACAATTGTAACGCGAAGCAATTTGGCTCAGTGTTTCACCTCTTTTAACAAGGTGAGTTTTACGAACTTTTTCAACAACAGTAGCATACTCACCGGAAACACTCTCTACATTCAGATTCGCAACCGGAGCGAGAACCGGTACTGTTCCATGTTCTCCGCCCAGACGATCAAGCGCAATGGCGGAATAATAATCGCTGAACATGTCTCTCACCACTTCATTTCTGATTTGAGGACCACGGCAACCAAAAACGACACTCACCAGGCGGTGCTCACATTTATTCACGGTGGCAACAAGACAAAATCCAGCCCGACGGGTATAACCGGTCTTGAGTCCGTCAACAACACCACTGTAATCAATGGTGAGACGGTTATGATTTCGAATTACGCTGGTTGATTTACCATTATCAATGGAGGCATATCCCATGCCCGCAATCTCCAGAACCTCATCGTACTTGAGCAATTCCAAAGTGAGAAGAAGTTGATCCGTTGGACTGGATGAATTATCCATACTGGAATGCGCAGCAGGCAATCCGGTAGGATTTCCATAATAGGTGTCAGTCATTCCAAGTTCATGTGCCCTGCTGTTCATCCTGTCAATAGACGCCTTCAGGTCTCCGCAACTGATGTATCGGGCCATTTGCTCCGCACATTCATTGTTCGAGGCAATCATGGCTGCTTTGAATACGTCACGCAACGTATAATTTACGGAAGTATAAACCTTCTTTCTTTTGTGTCTTCTTCCTGTTATGGTTTCTCTCACCCAATGCACATTGTCTTCCCAGTTGAATTTACCAGCCTTTACGTCTTCAACAGTCAACAAAGCAACCATCATTTTGGTGAGGGACGCGATAGGATAAGCGCTGCCCATATTTTTTTGCCAGATGATTTTCTTATTCACCGCATCATAAAGCAAACCTGCGCGAACCTCAGACTCGTTAACCTGAAGCGAGGTATCGGCATCGTAAACAAACTGCCGTGACAACTGAGCATAATCAATGACGGAAACACTATCCTCCCTGACCGGATCAACCGCACCGGCATGCAAAGGAAATTGAGCAGCCACTATAGTGGCTGACACAAAAAGGTACTGCAGGAGGTGTTTAATGCGGTGCATCTCCGGGTTTGAATCAGGTTTTATCTAATATACAAATAATGCAGGCGGGATGTCAATAAAATTCTATGAAAGAATCTCATATTACACAATCCCTTTAAGCAGCTAGTATACTGAATTAACGTGAAAAACGTTACTTTTTGGCAAATATTCTGAAGAAATTTATAGAAAATTGTGTTAAAAATCGGATAAAATTTCTCCGAAGGGAGTCAAATGCTTGGTAAACAGCTTAAAGCTTGGAAAAGAGATAAAGTTTAACCAATTCCTGTTCAGATTCAACCAATTTTGTCCGGTGAAACATCTCAGGCAATAATGCTTCCCAGGTCTCCTTCGACTTTTCTTTTGGCTTATGTAAATTGTGACAACCGCTACAGTGATCAATGTATAATTTGAATCCGCTTTTTAATGAATCCAGGCTTACCTGATGACCACTGCTTTGCATCTTTACTACATCCGCTTCAATTGGCCTGAGCATGGAGGAGCCGGCTCCGCATGCCATCATAAATATTATGATACCGGCTGCACCGATGCACTTTGAAATATTCATTCTCCTACACATCAGAATAAGTATTAAAATGAAAATGACAACAGCATACGAGCTTCCACTTTTTCATGCTCATCAAGGTCCAGATTCTCTTTCGAACCTTCCTCTTTTTTTGCATTGAACAATTGAGGAAGCACGTTTAAATTGATAAACCATCTATCGCCACGAAAATGAACACTTGGCCCGGCAAACCATACTGAATTTTCCCACTCTCCTTCTTTTACCTCATTGTGATTACGAACCTCCAAACCAAGACCTGCTGATTTTCCCAACAAACGCATGTAGGCAAGATCAAGTTCAAAAGGAGTTTCAACTTCTGTTTCAATTTTTCCATCTTCAGCTTCGAACTCCATTTCATACTCTCCAACGATGTTCGCTGCGAAAATATTTTTATCAATTTGTTTGTCAAGGATAAGCTTACCCTCCAACTCCAGTTCCTGTCCATCAAATCCAATTTCCGCATACAAGGCAGATCCAATAGCATTGGCAACCGGATCACTGAGTTTTATCTTCCATTCACTCGAACAACTAATAGAATGTTCTTTGAACATCACACTATCATTCGGACTATATGTTACGCTGTTGAAATTGAGATAAAATGAAGTTTGTATTTTTTTTCCTAAACCAACTTCCAGTTCCAGACGCTGATCTAAAGCATTATAAAAATGTTCTTTCCCACTACGAAGG
>CAYMMN010000043.1:0-15069 GCA_964391495.1 uncultured Flavobacteriales bacterium
AACAAAGAGATATCCGCGATGCTTGCAATTTCTCCCGACAGCGTAAAGAAGACCCGTTACCGCCTGAAGAAAAAACTGAATCTGCCTGAAGAAGCCAGCTTGGATGATTTTGTCATGGCTTTTCATTAAGCGCAATTAATGTTCAGCAGTTAGAAATTATTCTTTCTGCTTTTTTTAGAAATTGTTCCGGTCCATAATAAAAATATCTCTCTCATATCGTTGAAGTACTTCAAAGAAATTTGTGCATTCCAGACGTCTGTATAAGTCGCAAAACACTTTGTCAATTGTTTTTTTACTCAGACATAAGTGCCCGGCAATTGCTTTGGAAGTATGTCCCGCTTTTCTGAGTTCAATTACTTTTTTTTCTCTTTCACTGAAGAAGGTTGCTTTGCCGATGTGATTTCCTCCTATGATGTTTTGCTTTCTGCAATAATGAAAGAGCGCATTGCTCAGAAGGTCGTTCATATGTACCTTAAATTCTGAAACATTCAGAATGGCTTCTTCTATATCCTCAAGCAAATGATGATCTGCCAGTATTCCTGAAGCTCCTGCATTTACCAGTTCGATCGTGATCTCATCGTTGATTGTTTGTCCTGACCACCATGCCAGCAATCTTTTTTGTTGCTGACTCTTATTCCGTAGAAAATTGATCTCCTGAGAAGAATTGATCCTGATCAGGAGGAGATTGTGATCCTCCTGCTGAATGTCTTGATATGATTTCAAGTCGGGAAGTATGGCGGATATTTTAATACTATCATTTTTTGATAAATGCGCAGAAAGCCATTCCGCAAATAAATTTGGAAAGCCGCACAAAACGGTACGAACCTCCCTGTTTTCTTCTCTTTTATGCATACCCGAAGAAATGAATGATCCGGATTTTTTACATCCACTATAAGAGGGAAATCAAAGAGTAAATCAACAGAGGCTCAATGCAAATTGTTGATTACTCTGATAAACTCAGCATTTGTGCAAACTTCTCATCAAATATGAAATGAAAATTTTCAAATTCATGGGAAGAGTACTATTCAAATTGAGTATCACTTCCATTGTTCGACGCTTGAGGTGAAAGTAGTTTTGTTTTCGAAAGTAAAATTGTTGAACGCAATGCTTTTGCCCATTAATATTTTATTTAAGCTAAATGCAATGAGAGGTTTGTACATCATGTATGGCAAGTACCGTTACAGGCCCTTCGGGGCGAAACGTACATGGGGTGGAGCTCTCGTGCTTTATCAGAACCCTAATTTCAAAAATAAAATTTAAGTGAAATTAAAATCATATCAACTCTAAATCACATAAAATCCAAACTATGAAAAAATTATTTTATCTGAGTGTCATTTGTCTGCTCTTTATCCAATCGGCATCAGCCAATGAAATGACCTCTAATGTCGAACGTAAATATCTTCCTTCTTTTGAAATGGCTAAACCATGTACCCTGGTGGTTACAATTTCTGGTGGTTTACACAGAAAAAAAGATGGCTGTATTGGCCTCGCCTTAGGCTGTTTAAATATTTCGATAAGTGCGAATGCAGCTCCGGTTGGTGATGGAAAAACCGATGTTGGGCTGGAGATGAGAAGTTCATCGATGATTTCTCTTTCAGCTTATTATCCTGATAAAATTTCAGATAAAGCTTTTGAAGTGGAAGAAGATACACCCATGGCAGCATATCTGTGTGAGCAATTGGGATATTCATCCATTGTCATCAAGAAGGGTTTTTATAAATATTCAAGAGACAAATCAAATATTCTGACAGTTGATTTGACTTGCGTCTCCAAAAGATGATTTAAAAAATCTCGATAGAATATTGGATACTAATCATTAAAAACAAAAAAATGAAATCTATTATAAAACTGAAATGGTTATTATTTCTTCTGCTACTTGTTGGGAATATGGTAAATGCAAATCCGATTAAGATTACGGCGCATACGAAAATCGGGTTTGGTCGCAATAGCAAGGGTTGCAAAGGGTTTGGAATATGTACTTCAACCTGGGTAACCTTCAATGAGTGTACATTGAGCACCGGAGACGATGGCAAAACATTTGTTCTGGAAGTTCCTGCTGCAAATGCCGGTTCATATCCTGAACAGTTTTCACAGAAGAGTTTTATCATGGAAGAAGATTATTCATTTTCTGAGGAAATTCAACGAAGTATGAACCTTGCAAAGCCAATTCTAATAAAAGCGGGTTCATATAAGATGGAAAAATCGTCAGCAGGATTTACCATCTATTTTAATTAATATTTTCATGGGTCCGCAAAATGAATTGCGGACCCATGCTAAATTGATACTCATGAAGAAATATTCTTTGATTGTTCTCATTTTTATTTTGTGTTCCTCCTGCAAAAGTGCCTTTATGCTTTTTATGGGAATGCACAACCCGAATAAAACTCCACACATGAGTACCGTGAAAAATTATTTGGTCGGGAAAAATATGAGAACCGATAATGTTGTTTTTCCAAAGGACTCTGCTAGCCTTGTGCAAACAACGACTAACCTTCATTTTGGATTGCCTTATCTCGTTGTTTTCAACAAGGAAGGCAAAAGGGTAGTCATCAATGACTCGACAACTTGCAACAATCCAAAAGATGAATTTACGAAATTGGTCTGTATAAGAGAACCTCTTGGAATTGATACATCACGTGACCTGAGGATTGAACTTCAAAAATATGTTGAAGTCCCATTAGAAAACCGTGCTACCCCATATCGTCCGGACGAAACCAAACAACTCCTTGCGGATAATGATTTCGATTACACTGTATTCATTTTTTGGGCCTACTGGGGAGGGAAGACAAACACAAAATACATTGAGCCCTGGGAGAAAAATCTACTTGCTCAGGAAAAGTGCAGGGTGAGAGTTATTAAAGTTTGTATGGACAAGACCATCGAATTTGAAAATTACATGGAACACTAGACATGATGGAATCAGTCAGAATATCTGATGTTGTTATTCGTTTGTAAGTTGTTTTTGAAAATTGCTTATCCCTCAATTTCTATCACCAGATCTTCGGATTCTACCATTGTCGCCTCGTTTAAAGCGAGACGTTTGATGGTGAGATCCTTTGTCGCGGTAATAGTCGTTTCCATTTTCATTGCTTCGATAGTAAACAAAGGAGCATTTCGTTTAACTTTTTCTCCGGCTTTCACAAAGATCCTGGCCAATCGTCCCTGCAAGGGTGCACCGATCTGATTTTCACCTGATGCTTTTGGATTGCTGGCTCGTCTCACTACTACTGTTCTGTCTTTTACTTCAATCGAACGGGTTTGACCATTAAGCCGGAAGAATACAGTGCGATTACCGTCATCATCCGCGTGATCACTTACGTACAACAACCGGATGAGCAATGTTTTTCCGGTGCCAATGTTCACCATAATTTCTTCGTTACTTTTCATCGGGAAGAAAAAGGCCGGAGTAGGGAGAGGGCTGAGTTCGCCAAACTGTTTTTGAAAATTGTAATACTCTTCAAAAACTTTTGGATAGAATTTCCAGCTAAGAAAATCAAGGAAGCTTTGGTAATGATCAAATTTTTCCTGGAAGAGTGCGAACTCTTTTTCAAATTCGATGGGTTGCAGATGCGCATTCGGGAGATCTGTATATGGTTTCTCATCTTTGAGAATCATCTTTTGCAACTCTTGCGGCCAGCCTCCATACGGTTGACCCAAATCTCCACGGAACATACTTTTCACAGACTCAGGAAATGATAGCGTTTCACCTTTCGCGTATATATCTTCCTTTGAATAATTCCCTGTTACCATGAACATAGCCATGTCACCTACAACCTTAGAGCTGGGTGTTACCTTGACAATGTCGCCGAACATTTCATTGACATCTTCATAGGCTTTTTTGATATCGTCCATTCTTTCAGCCAATCCAAGTGAAAGCGCTTGTGGTTTCAAATTGGAATATTGTCCGCCTGGAATTTCATGTTTGTATACTTCCGCTGTTCCGGCCATTAGACCTGATTCAAAAGGATAATAATAGTCACGTACCGTTTCCCAGTAATTTGAAAAGTCATTGAGAGAGGAAATATCAAATCCAGTTTCATGTGGAGTGTTTCGCAGAACTTCCGCGAGCACATTAAAGTTTGGTTGCGAAGTAAGTCCTGACAAAGAAGCCAAAGCGACATCCACAACATCCACACCTGCTTCGATTGCTTTCAGATAGGTTGCATTTTGTATAGATGAAGTATCATGAGTATGCAAATGAATTGGAATGTCAATTGATTTTTTCAGAGCATTGATCAGAAGTTCGGCAGAATAAGGCTTCAACAAACCGGCCATGTCTTTGATACCAAGAATGTGAGAGCCTGCGTCTTCAAGTTTTTTTGCCATATCCACATAATACTGCAAAGAATACTTCTGACGCTTTGGATCGAGTAAATCTCCGGTGTAACAGATGCATGCTTCCGCAAGTCCACCAGTTCTTTCACGCACCGCGCGAATACTTACGTTCATGCTGTCAATCCAGTTCAGCGAATCGAAAATGCGGAATACATCAACTCCGTTTTCCCAACTTTTTTCGATGAATTTTTCAACCAGATTGTCAGGGTAAGAGGCATAACCAACTGCATTGGCGCCACGGATCAGCATTTGCAACAAAATATTTGGTACCGCTGATCGTATCAATTGAAGACGTTTCCAGGGACATTCATGCAAAAAACGCAGCGCTACATCAAAGGTTGCACCTCCCCATACTTCCATAGAGAATAACTGCGGATGATGACGGGCATAACTTTCAGCGACTTTCAACAAGTCTGTTGTCCTGACCCGTGTTGCGAGCAGGGATTGATGTGCATCGCGAAAAGTTGTATCGGTGAATTTTACTTTTGCTTCATCTTTCAACCATGCCGCGAATTTTTCCGGTCCAAGATCATCCAGTTTTTGTTTGGTGCCGTTTGGTATTTTCTGATTTCTGTCAAATGCCGGTACTTTCGGAGTATGAAAAATTTTAGACTTATCAATTTTTGCTACATCCGGATTTCCATTCACAAGAACATCTGCCAGATATCGCAGCATTTTCGTTCCTCTGTCTTGTCCGGCTTTTGTCAATAGTAAATCAGGATGTTTTTCAATGAAACGTACAGTGATATTTCCGCTTTCGAAAAGTGGATGCATGATCACATTTTCGAGAAACGCGATATTGGTTTTGACACCACGAATCCGGAATTCTGTGAGCGCGCGATACAATCTTCTGCTGGCTCCTTTGAGTGTCCGACCTTTCGCGGTTATTTTCACCAGCATGCTGTCAAAGAAGGGAGAAACTTTTACACCCTGGTAGGAGCTGCCTTCGTCAAGCCGGATGCCATAGCCACCGGCATGACGATAAGCGATGATAGTTCCATAATCCGGTTTGAATTCATTAGAAGGGTCCTCGGTTGTAATCCGGCATTGGATGGCAAAACCATTGCAGGGAATTGAAGCCTGATCAGCAACATCAATTCTTGGAGACGTAAGGGCAGTGCCATCCGCAATCAGAATCTGGCTTCTGACAAGGTCGATGCGTGTGATTTCTTCTGTTACTGTATGTTCAACCTGGATGCGTGGGTTGACTTCAATGAAATAGATATTCTCATCCTTGTCTACAAGAAATTCAACTGTACCTGCATTGTTGTAATTCACATATTTCGCGATACTCAACGCATATTTGTAGAGGTTGTCTTTTGTTTCCTGTTTCAGATTGGGTGCAGGAGCTATTTCCACCACTTTTTGAAAACGTCTTTGCACACTGCAATCACGTTCGTATAAGTGAACAATATTTCCATGGTTATCACCAAGAATCTGGACTTCTATATGTTTTGGATCATCTACATATTTCTCAATAAAAATTGTGTCATCTCCAAATGCATTTCCGGCTTCACGACGGGCTTCTGAAAATGCTTTTTCAAGATCTTCTTCTTTGTGAATTACCCTCATTCCACGACCACCACCTCCGGCACTTGCTTTAAAAATGACCGGGAAACCAATACGCCTTGCTTCTTTCAGCGCGATTTCTGTAGAGGTTAATTTCTCTTTGTTGTCTTCGATAACCGGTACACCACAGGCGCGTGCAACAAGTTTGGATTTTACCTTATCTCCAAGTTGATCCATTACCTCCGGTGTAGGGCCAACGAAAATGATTCCTTCTTCTCTGCAGCGTCTTGCGAATTGAACATTTTCAGAAAGAAATCCATAACCCGGATGAATCGCATGAATTTTATTCGCTTTGGCGATACGAATAATCTCTTCAATATCAAGATAGGGTTTCAGAGGATCATTATCGGCCCCGATCTGATAAGCTTCATCTGCTTTAAAGCGATGCAAGGAATATCGGTCTTCATAAGTGAAGACAGCTACTGTACGGATGCGAAGTTCAGATGCTGCACGTAAAACACGAATGGCGATTTCGCCCCGATTGGCGACAAGAAGTTTTTGAATTTTTTCCATAGGGAGAGGAGCAGAAAGAGGCTAAACCAAAGAAAGTAAATTACCTCAATGTTGATTCAGGCCTGAGGCATTATCTGTCAACAAAAAAGTGTTGGTTACATTTGATTTGCTGGTACAGTATCAAAAATTAAGGAATTGAACCCTAATTGACAGTTTGGCTAATTTGTTCCATAGCTTCCGGAACTGTTTTCACCGGTAATTTGCATGTGTGATTCTGGCATACATAAATCAAAGTTTCTTCTTTGATGTAGCGGTTATTCAGCAGACTGAGTTTCCCGGAATCGTTTCTGCATCCGGCATAAAGTACATTGATCGTATAAAGAGACTGAATTTGTTTGCGATAAATTTCGGCCTCCTCTCCAACGATTACCACTTCTTTTGATGGATAAACATATTTCATCAACAAAATCGCCCAGTTGGAATATCCGGAACCGTATTTTTCCATTTCTTTTGAAACCGAATTCACCATTCTGGACGCGATTACGGAATACCTGTTGTTTTCAAAATAAATTCCCAGAGCATAAAGACCTTTCGCCATACTTGAATTGGATGCCGGAATTACATTGTCATGAATTTCTTTTTTACGTGCAATCAGTGCGGGGTCAAGATCAGATGTAAACCAAAAAAAACCGGAATCGGCATCGTAGAAATGTTCAAGAGTATAATCGGCAAAATTAGCGGCTTCCATCAACCAGGATTCTTCAAATGTCGCTTCGTAGAGAGAGAGGAGTGCTTCAATGGTAAAAGAATAATCTTCCAGGTATCCATTGATACTTGCTTTGCCATTTTTATAACTGTGATATAACCCGCCATCAGCACGTTTTAATTTCTTTAAAATCAGATTTGCATTTCTTGTCGCTGTCTGGAGATATGTTGTATTTCCAAATGTTACATAAGCATCACAGCAAGCTTTTATCATTAACGCATTCCAGGAGGTGAGTTGTTTATCATCAAGTCCCGGACGAATTCTGTTGGAACGGACACTTAGCAATTTGTTTTGCCCATCATGAATTTTGTTTTTTAAATCCGTCACTGAAAGAGAGAATTCATCAGCAATGTCTTTGTCCTCACGATGACGAAGTAGAATGTTATTGCCGTGTTCCCAAAGCCCTTTGGTATCGACATTGTAATAAGTACGGAAAAGCGGAAAATCCTCGCCGAGTATGGTTTGCAATTCCTCAGTTTTCCAGGTATAAAACTTTCCTTCCTCGCCTTCTGAATCCGCATCCAGAGCGGAATAAAAGCCTCCTTCGTCAGAAGTCATTTCCCTTTCTATCCATTCCAGAGTTTGTTCCACAACATCTTTGTACAATTCATTCCCGCTTGAACGATATGCTTTTGAATACAACGAAATCAATTGTGAGTTGTCGTATAACATTTTTTCGAAATGCGGAACTTTCCAAATTGAATCAACAGAATACCTCGCGAATCCTCCTCCAATCTGATCATAAATTCCTCCATAAGCCATTTTATTCAAGGTGAGATAAACATGCTCTGAAAGTTGCGTATCCTTAGTTGAGTGGGCGTAGTCCAGTAAGAATTCATAATTATTTGGCAAAGGAAATTTTGGAGCACGATTGGGTCCGCCTTCTTTTTGGTCAAAATGTCTTTTCCAGGCGGTAACTGTTTTGTCCAGAATATCTTTGGAAAATTGTACAGCCTCATCGGACACATGGATGACTTCAGTTTGCTGGATTCCTCGTGTTAATTCTTCCGCATATTGGCGGGCTTTATCCGGTTCATTTACATAGAAAGTATATAGTTTAATAAGAATATCTTTCCATGCATGGTTTGGAAAATAAGTGCCTCCGTAAATTGGTCTGCCATCCGGAAGAGCAAAACAATTTAATGGCCAGCCGCCACTTCCTGACATTAATTGAACAGCTGTCATGTATACCTGATCAATATCCGGTCTTTCTTCCCTGTCAACTTTAATACATACGTAATGATCATTCATCAGTTGAGCCGTGATAGAGTCTTCGAAACTCTCCCTTTCCATCACATGACACCAATGGCAAGAGCTGTAGCCAATTGAAATCAATACCAGTTTGTTTTCTTTTTTCGCTTTGTTCCATGCTTCATCACCCCAGGGAAACCAATTTACCGGATTGTGCGCATGCTGTAAGAGGTAAGGACTACTTTCGTGAATCAGGGAGTTTGATATTTCCATATTTAGGAGGTAATGTTTCAGTGAAATGAGGGGAAGAAAATTGGTTCTGAAAATCCACTGCAATTTACGCATAAACTATATCGAAATGGGAAACTGGATATGATTCCAGTATGGCAGTGTCATTCCTTTGAAATCTTTCAACGGGAATCATACGCACCTAAGAAAGTGGATAAAAAGTATCGTTGCCCTTTGATTCCGCTTTCAATCCGGAATTCAATTGCTTATATTAGATTGCATTTTGTAAAACGAATTTCTCATGCATTTATACCGGAATGTAGTTTGCGTCAAATTGTTTTTATTGATGCTTGTCTCTAATAGTTTGTACGCCGGTCCGGCAGTTACAGACAATCACATTAAGATTGATCAATTCGGGTACAGAGCTCAGGATAAAAAAATTGCTGTGATCAGTAATCCGCAAACAGGATACAATAGCAATGATCATTTTATCCCGGGAAATGTGTATGAGATCAGACGTTGGAGTGATGATGTTGTTGTATATTCCGGGACACCTGTTGCCTGGAACGGTGGATCTGTCCATTCCCAGAGTGGTGATATAGTGTGGTGGTTTGATTTTTCTGCATTTACATCACCCGGCTCTTATTATATTTACGACGTATCCAATGCTGCAGGATCTTATCGTTTTGAAATCAATAATTGTGTTTATAGTGATGTTCTGAAACAGGCGATGCGAGTATTTTATTACCAACGCTGCGGGATATCTAAGGCAATGCCATTTTCCGGAGTTGGCTGGACCGACTCCGGTTGTCATATTGGTGCGCTTCAGGATCTTGATTGTCGCTTGTATAACAATACTGCTGCAGCTACTTCTAAGGATTTATCCGGAGGCTGGCATGATGCCGGCGATTACAACAAGTATGTAAATTTCACATTCGAAACAATGGTTGATTTGCTGCTTGCTTATTCAGATCACCCTGCAAGTTGGTCCGATGATTACAATATTCCGGAATCAGGAAATGGAATTCCTGATTTATTGGATGAGGTGAAATATGAACTTGACTGGCTTATGAAAATGCAAAATTCAGACGGATCGGTGCTGAGTATTGTTGGCGTTTCAAATTTTGCAGGAGGAAGTCCGCCTTCCGCTGATCACAATCAGCGAGTGTACGGTCCTGCGACAACTTCCGCGACATTTACAGCATCCGCTTTGTTTGCACTTGCATCTGTTCAATTCATGGCGGCAAATCAAGTAGCATACGCCAACTTATTACAAACGCGGGCTGTCAGTGCATGGAACTGGGCGAATGCAAATCCCGGGATCACGTTTTACAATACCGGATTGGTAGGAGCAGGGGAGCAGGAAACGGATTCTTATGGGACATTGCAAAGACAGCTTTCCGCTGCCGCTTTTCTTTTTGCTTCAACCGGATCTACTACTTACAAGACATTTTTTGAGAACAATTATTCGCAACTGCATTTACTGCAATGGTCATACGCATATCCATTTGAAAGCGCTGCGCAGGATGCACTGCTTTTCTACAGTTCACTGAATGGTATTGATCCAAATGTAAGATCGGCAATACGCAATGCTTACTCATCGTCAATGTCTTCTAATAATGCGGATAATCTTCCGGCTTACCTTAGTCAGGAGGATGCCTACAGAGCTTATTTATCTGATCAGAATTATACCTGGGGAAGCAATACAACAAAAGGCCGGCAGGGTATCATGTTTTGCAACATGATTAGCCAGGCATTGGATACGGCAAATCATCAGAATTATTCTGACGCTGCATTGGGATTTGTAAATTATTTTCATGGAGTGAACCCTACAGCTTTCAGTTATCTCAGTAACATGAGAGCTTATGGTGCGGAAAATTCTATTAATGAATTTTATCACAGTTGGTTTGAAGATGGCAGTGCTCTTTGGGACCGTGCAGGAACATCTGTGTATGGCCCGGCTCCTGGTTATGTGCCTGGCGGTCCAAATCCTACTTATAGTGTTGATCCTTGTTGTCCGAATTCCTGTGCATCTTCTAATGCTTTGTGTGATGCTGCATTGGTGACACCACCATTGGGACAACCTATTCAAAAGTCTTATAAGGACTGGAATGTAAACTGGCCACAGGATTCATGGACAATTACGGAAGCGGGAATTTATACTCAGGCATCCTATGTCAGGCTGCTGTCGAATTTTGTTTCCGGTGCCTGTATTCAAACTGATATTTCTGAAGATGCGATCAGGAATTTTTCCGTGGATGTGTTTCCAAATCCTTCCGATGGCTATGTTACATTTTCGTTGAAGCAGAATGTACAAAAAGCGGAACTTGAAATCAGCAATTGTTTGGGTGAAATTGTTTTAAAGCAAGAAGTGAAATCTGGACATGCAACATTTGATATGCAGATGCTTGCATCCGGTTTGTATTATTATTATGTCAGAATAACTGACAACGCAGTTGCCCATGGTAAGTTTATTCTGCAATAGAGTTGTAAATAAAAATTTAAACGAACTTTATTACATATGAGCAGAAAATATTTTTATTCTATAATAAGACGGCTTGAGCCGGTGTGGTTTCCTGCTTTTACTTTCAGAAGATAAATTCCCGGATGTATGTTCGGAATCTGGATGGGTATTGAAGTCGTTTGAGTAAGAAGAGAGTTTTCTTTCACATAAATTCTCTTGCCTGTCATTGTAAAGACTTCAATAGTAAAATCTCTTCCGAAATTTTTCAATTGATTAAATTTTAGTGAGAAGGAACCATTGTTTGGGTTCGGGTAGACAAAAATGTTTTCGGTCAGAGAATTTTGATCATCGTTTATTCGCGTTATAAGATCCGGTGTATATTCACAAAAATCGTTGAGGTATGCGAAGTTGCCATCCCAACCGATTCCAACATATCCTTTGTTCCCAATACTGAAACCGGAAGCAAGCGTTCTTTGTGTACCGCCTAGATTCGCTTTTTGTGCCCATGAGTGATTGGCGGGATCATATTCGTACATGTCACGCAAAGCCGGAAATGATCCCGAGTACATTCGTCCGGTTGTTACAAATCCATAACCGTTGATAGAAAAAGCAATTGCCTCTGAGCGTTCAGTTCCCGGAAGGTCAGGAATTTGCACCCAGCTGTTAGTTGCCTGATTGTATTCCCAGAAATCTTTAAATCGGCTTTGACTCCCGTCATAGCCTGTGCCAATGTATCCTTTGGTACTTGTACCAAAGCCAACTGCTCCTGCTCTTGGGATTCCGGTAAGATCCGCTTTTTGATTCCAGGTGTTATTCGCGGGATTGTATTCCCACAAATCTCTTTTGTAATAAAAATTTGAATCTACACCACTGCAAACATATCCACGGTTAGCTATTGCAAAACCAACTGCTTCATGCCTTTCGCCTCCGGGTAAACTGGTTATTTCTGTCCACGAGTTGGATGTCGGATCATATTCCCAGAAATCTTTAAAATAATTTCCCAGTGAAACATCCCAGCCCGTACCAAGATAAGCCTTATGACCGATTGAAAAAGCAACAGCGTTGTTTCTTCCCAAGCCTCCGAAGTCCGCTTCCTGTGTCCATGAATTTGATGTTGGATCGTACGACCATAAAGCTTTTGAAGCTAATCCCTGAAAATTTCTACCGGTACTAAAGTATCCTTTGTTACCAATACTGAAACCAACTCCATAATGTGATCCGGCGTCAATATTCACCGGGAAGTCAGCCTTTCGCGTCCAGGAATCCGGAGCAATGCCCTCAGTGTTCTGCAGATTCATGAATAGGCAGATAATCAGGATGCAGGTTCTCGGCATATAAATTGAAATGATTGGGATTATATTAAGTGTGGAAAGGTGAGTAAATATTTCAGCTCAGACAAATGCATTTATGTGAACGGTTAATTCCGGCAGGTGAATGTGAAAATAGGATTGCTTGTGCTGGTGAATGATTGGTTTTTGAAAAAAAACATTTCTGTTCAGCAGTCTGAACTTAGTTGTTCAATATCAATATTCAAGTATAAAAATTGTTCTCAATGAATAGCCTCATTCTGTAAAGTAGGATCCTGAGGAACAAGGAAATTTCGAATAGTATTGAGATACGCTTTAGGTTGCTCAATGGAGATTGAATGACCTGCATCAGGAATGATGATCAAATGGTGATCCTTAAATATTTCCAGATATTCACTGGTGTATCCCCAGTTTTGATTGTCGCATTGTCCTTTCATAATTAAGACTGGAAATTTACATTCCGATAGTTTCGTACGAACATCCGGTGTAGAAGTAAAACTGGCAACTGTCATGACCTGGCAATAAAACCCTCCGCCATTTTCTGCGACAGGAGCTTTGGAAATATCACATACTGTTGATTTATTTGTTTCGTTGCTTAAATGAGTTTGAAATGCATCAGCTTCCTGATCTGAAGCAATTTTCCATCCAAATGTTTTTGCAAACCATGCCATAGCTTTGGTTCTGACATTTTGAGTCATCCTGTTTGCTTGTGCATTTGTGTAAGCCGGATTATTTAATTGTAGGCTATCCGGAACAGGAATTGCAGCCAATTCTTCTTTTATGGGCAGAAGCGGTCCGGGTCCGGTGAAAATTATCTTTTCAATTTTATCCGGGTGATCCGCTGCATAAAGCGATGCAAGAATTGCTCCCCAGCTTTGAGCAAGCAGAATTACTTTTTTCGATCCGATCCGTTCGATAATTTCTTCCAGATCTTCTTTGTGTCGGAGAGCCGTGTATTGTTTAACATCATCAAGCCTGTTGGAGTAACCGCATCCAACCTGATCATAAAGGTAGATGTTGAATCCTTCCTCACTTAAAGGAGTAAGTGATCTGATGTTTCTTTCATAGATCGGGCCACCCGGCCCACCTTGTAAGAACAAAATCGGAATTCCATTCGGATGTTGTTTTGCATGAATCAATGTATATGCGATTTTTGATCCGCTTTTTAAATGCCAGTATTCTGTGCCGGAGCGTATTGTAAGTGGCGGAATAGTGTAGGACCTTGGGATAAAAACCAGACATGCATAAATCGCAAGCAGGAGCACAAGAGTAATCGCACTATACCGTAACATTTTTCCTTTTCGCGGCATGGGAAATTTTCTTTGGGATTTTATGATCAAATGAAACAGAGTACTTAGCGAACAATGACGGATTGAATAGAACCAAATAAGGTGTTTCTTTAATTTAATTTCTAAACATAAACTAAGTTTTCAGGTTTTTCTTTTGTGCTGAATTTTTCTTTTGGAAAATTGTTCATCAAGCAAGACGGCTTCCTTTAATAGTTTGATAATTGCTTTTTCGTTTATTTCATCCGCGGATTTAAATATTTTGTAAAAGATCTGTTTGTTCGTTCCGTGAGTCAGGTACTGATCAACATCGGCTAGTTTATTACCATACCAGAAACCCATGAGCACACCTTCTTTAATGCCGCCCCTTGGTACTGTGGATGGCCAGATGATGCAAATGCCTTTGTTGCCATAGAAATAGGGCACATTGAACGAGATTTTTTCTTTGCACCTTTCCGGAAGGTTTTCCAGAATTATCTGACGCAGGACATCAACAATGATGCGTTCTTCTGCAGGTAAATACCCATATAATTCGGTGAAAGAACCATATTTTCTCGGTAATGAGTTTTTCATTCAGAATCGAATTCAGTTTACGACCAAATCGGGATCAATTTTCTTTTGATCAAAGAAAATCATTTTCACTCAGAAACTATACTTAATTCGGAAGTAAATAGTATTTCCGGTTGTTTGATAATCATGCAGTACGTTTTCGAACATACACTGCGCTGTTAGATCCATATCAAGGGATTCTGAAATATTGAAAGATAAACCTGGTAAGAAAATTGTGCTGCTTCTTTTTGGTGAAAGAACAATACCGAGGTTGCCGGTGAAACGCGGAGAAAATTGTTTGTTGGCGCTGGCATAAAACGAATTTTGATAAGGCATTAAAAATTTGGCATTTAACCTGCGTGGTTGTGCCATGATTAAAGAGCTTTCAGAAATGTAAGCCCGATTTTGATAGAGTGTTGAGAGTGAGGCATACCAATTGTTATTAAATGAGTAATCCAATGTGAGAGAAGTGCTGAGTAGATTGTTTTCTTCTGGTGATTTATTTTTAGGAATAAAGTAACTGAATTCACCTTTGAAGCCTGCATCATTGATATTTCCAGCCCAACCACCGCCGATTACCCAGTCGGTATAGTAGACTCCAGTTAAGAGTTGTAAATCGTATTTCCATTTATTTGTTTTGAAAAACATGGCCAGGACAGTTTGATCTGAGTTTTCGCCAAGTTTAAAACCGGCTTCGACGCTTGTATTGGAATTCGGAAAGTACTGCATTCTTAAACCATCAGTTCCCGGCCTTTCTTCGTAATCAAAATCAAGAAAATTGGATGCATTGAACAAATCATTTGGATTCCAAATGGTATTGATTCCCCAATTTATTCGTTGCCTTCCCAGAGTGAGAGTGAATTTTAGATGCGTGTAACTCATCATAAGTCGGTCAACGGTTGAATGTAATACCATAGCCTT
>CAYMMN010000044.1:0-15015 GCA_964391495.1 uncultured Flavobacteriales bacterium
CTGTGAGTGACCGGAATAATGATGGATGGGATTCGCCGGCTATTTTTAATGATTTCATGACCAACAATGGATCTGTAAGCAATCCGTTTGGAATCGCATTTGATCTGGCTAATTTTTCTCAGACCTCATCCAATATTTTGAATTCTGCTACTGACCCTATTCTTCATGGTGTGATGGGGAATGTAACCGGACTTCAATTCAATAATGGAACTTCAATGACCTTAAATCGTACAGCGAATTCTACAGTAAAAGGTCTCATTTTTAAAACGGGTTCATCGACCACAGGAACTACAAATTCAATTTTTGCGGCATCCAATTACGGTCAGGGAAAAGTATGTGGAATTGGTGATAGTTCTCCCATGGACGACGGAACAGGTGATCCTAATGATGTGTTGTATTCGTCTTATAAGACGGCAGTTAGTGGCTCTCACCAGAAGTTAATGATGAATGCCACAATATGGCTTGCAACACCCGGAACTGCCCCAAGAATGGCTGTTCCAAACATTGCTGAAGCACCTTCTATAGGCATGAAATTGTATCCCAATCCGGCAGATAATCAGATTCATTTGTCATATGTTTCAAATGAAGAAAACGCTTCTGTTGTAACTGTTATTGATCTGACAGGACATGTTGTTTTTAGCCAGGTTCTTGATCAAACCGGAAGTACGGGAGAACTGATTTTGGATCTGTCAGGATATTCTGAAGGAATGTATGTGGTTACACTTCAGAATGGAAAAGATCTGATAACCCGGAGATTTATTCGTCAGTAACGTAAAAGAATTGTATGAAAAACGGCGTGGTAGATTCTACAACGCCGTTTTTGTTTTAGATGCGCCCTTAAGATAAAATTAATCCAGGATTTATATAATCAGTTTTTTTACCGGAATATTTTCATCCGGGAATTGCAGAAAATAAACTCCCGAAGAGAGTTCATTCAGCGGTATCTTTTCAGGAGATCCTGATACGATAAAAAATTCCTTTGCAATTTGTCCCTGGCTGGTTAAAATTAGTGTCCTGATTCTGGCGGAATTTCTGTTATTTAAAACAATCTCCAGGTTCAGACCATCTTGAGTATACTGAAAATTAATTTCAAATTGCTTCCGCTGGAATTCAACAGGAACAATTGAACTGAATTCGTATTTTCCATCATAATCTACTTGTCTTAATCGGTAAAAAAAGATTCCGGAATTCAGAACCGGATCGATGAAAGTATACCGATGAATCTGACTGCTGGTTCCTGCGCCGAGGACTCTTCCAATTTCTTCAAATGTAGAAGCATCTACTGATTTTTCGATCACGAAATAATCATTATTGAGTTCAGTCGCGGTGGCCCATTCAAGTGAAACAGTATTGTGATTCACCATGGCGTTAAAGGATAATAATTCAACGGGAAGAGGAAGTGAAAGGCTTACAGAAACGTCATCGACAAAATAATATGCAGCATTCGGTGACCCGCCGGAAGCCAGAACTCTTGTTGTCAATGCGTCCGCATAGAAGTTGCCAATGGTCATTGTGGTATAACTCACGGAAGGAATGATGGTAAATGAATACAATTGCCAGACTGAATCATTCCCTACCGTAGTAATGTTGCATTGAGGAGTTACATTAATCGGATTTGATCCGGTCTGACTCATAGGAGAAGCAGAAAAATATATTCCTATGTTGTTGGATCGGTAGGAATAATATGTTGCTTTTCCGGTTGTGAGCCAAAATGAAACTGTGTATTGTTGTCCAACAAGCATGGGTGATGAAAGTGTTGTTGAAACATATTCTCTGTAGTTAGCGATCAAAGCAGACCATGTACCGAATCCCATTACAGCGTTTCCGGTGTGTGCCGGACAAACTCCAAATATTGAATTGGGAATACTGACAGGATAAGTGCCAAGGGTGTGTAAAAAATCGGGGCTCCCTGTTCCTGCTACCATCGTACAGGAACCATTTGGATTTGACCATCCCAATGAACGGCATGGTTGACCGTAATTGTTTGGAACGGAACTATAAGTTTCGAAACTATTGTTTGTGACCAGATTTTGAGCAGATAAAGGAATGACCCCTGCTGAGAAAAACAGCATGATTAAAAACAGACTACCAATTACTCCCCTTGAGCAAGTCATGGACCTTTATCTTTTTGCTCATCAAATCTGCAGACTTTCGAATGATTCTGCAGATAAAACTTCCTGAATGGGAAAAATGTGCTTCTGAACAGGAGGGAAATAAATTCAGGGACTTATTATCCTGTCAGAAGTGAAATTTGACGGGGGTAGATATTCGCATTGGTATTCATAATGAAAACCGCTTTTCATTTGCAGGATTAGCACTTCTCACTGAACTAAATTTTATTACTGTTTTTTTTTGGTGAATATTAATTTTTTATCACCTGATTAATTTAAGGATGTGTACTTAGTATAAGGAATCCGATATTATTTTCAAGCAGACTATAATCCGAAGATTCTACGATTCCGTCACCGGTAAGGTCGCCGATATCATATCCGGAAGAAATTGAATTTATGGCAGATTCCAACAATGAAAAGTCGTTATCATTAATGCCACCATCTTGTATTCCATAGTTGATTCCATCACCAATATCTCCGCTCCAGAAAGCCCATATTCCCGTACTAACTTCCACCATGTTATTTCCATAAGCCTGTGAGCTATTGGTGCTGAAATCATAACTGACAGCAGCATTCATGCTTACAGGATTGGCGCTCCAGGTTTCAATTGCATTCCTGTGTTTTACCCGGATATAATAACTGTTTCCAAAAACAGCAGGAGGGAATACGCAGGAAGTTTCTCCATTTGCATTTAATACTACTTCCATACATTCTACAGGAAGTAATGTTGCTGAGTCCATCAGGCATACCTGAATAGTATCACAGTCAGCAGGATTACCGCTGATGCCGGTATTGTAAAGAGCGGCATTCATGGTAAGTCCGGAATTGAAGTAACCCTGTATGTAGAGTTTAAGATTCAGTGTATCATGTAAAGGAAGTACGGTTACAATTTGTGAGCAGGAAGAGACATTTCCGGAGGCATCGGTAATTGTCCAAACAACACTGGTATTGCCATAGGAAAAAACAGGTGGTGCATTGTTCATTACAAAATAACCCCCGCAATTATCGGAAACAATTGGTGTTCCGAGAGCAGGTGATGTACTATAACTTATCACGGTAGAAGGACAAGTAATTGAAGGAACTTCTGTATCTGTGACGATGACATTCTGATTGCAGCTTGTCGTGTTGCCATTTGAATCCGCAGCAGTCCAGGTGACGACAGTAGTTCCCACAGGGTATGGTCCTGCTGGCGTTGCAACAAGAGAGCTAACTGAACAATTGTCGGTTGCGGTAGCTGCACCAATAGAACCGGTTGAACTGCACAGTCCGGGATCAGCTGTCAATGTTATTGTTACAGGACAAGTAATTTCCGGAACTACAGAATCAACAACAAGAATGTTAAATGAGCATTGCGCAGAACCACATGCATTGGTTGCAGTCAGGGTTACGACAGTTGTTCCTGAATTAAAATACGAACCACTTCCGGAACCTGAACCGCTTCCGGTTGTACTTCCGCTAAGCGAATAGCTGAGTGAAGGTGATGTTCCTGAAAGAACAGGGTTGGAGTAATTCAAAACAATTCCGCAAGATGTTGCAGACGTATTGCTGGACAGATCCTGGATGCAGGTAATTTGAGGAGCGGTACATGCAGGATAAAATGTTGCATGAATAGTGTGATTAGTTCCGACGTTTGTGAAACTATAAGTAGAAAGTGCTCCAACACTGATTCCATCTACAATTACATCCTGAATCAGATATGCTGAATTAGGTGTGATGGTAAATGTCTGACTTCCGCCGCAAGTAACATTTGAAACTCCCAATGGAGAAACAGTGCCACCTGATCCGGCACTCGCGGTGATTGTATAAACAGGTTGTGAGAATATAACATGAATCGTATGTGATGCTGTTACATTGAGAAAACTGTATGTTGTCATGGCACCGGAAGACAGTCCATCGACTATTACATCCTGAATAAAATAACAGGAGTCCGGAAGTATTGTATATGTGATAGAATCACCACAAAGAACACTGGAACTTCCATTTGGTGATATAGTCCCTCCAACTGATGTTGTGGCTACAATCGGGAATTCACTTCGGGTAAAATTGGCGTGAATGGTATGAGTCGAACTGATATTTGTGAATGTGTAAGAGCTGACAGGACCTTGAGAAATTCCATCCACAAGAACATCCGCGATACTGTAGCAGGGATCAGCCTGAATTGAATACGATAATGAATCACCGCAAAGTGAGGATGTCGTTCCATTTGGGCTAACACTTCCATGCAAACCGGAACTTGCAACGATCGGATACGAAATCTGAACAAATGTTGCCTCAATAGTGTGCGAGGTGGTGATAGAAGTAAATGTATAAGCGGAGACAGGCCCAATGGAAACACCATCAACAAGAACATCTTCAATAGCAAAGCATGAAGCCGGTGTAATGGTATAGGATTGATTACTACCGCAAGCTAATGTTAATGTTCCAGCGTCTGAAATACTTCCATTTGTTCCGGATGAAGCAGTAATTGCATAATTCAGCAAAGTGAAGGTAGCGCTAATGGAATGTGCCGTTGTGACATTTGTAAATGTGTAAGAGCTAACCGGGCCTTGAGAGACACCATCAACGATTACATCTTCTACTGTATAACAAGGGTCAGGTATAATTGGCAAAGTAAGACTCTCTCCACAATAGGCTATTGTATCGTAACCGGTGGAGATTTGTCCATGTGGACCTGCAGCTACCGTGACAGGATAACTGAGCTGTTCAACAACCACATGAATACTCAATGGTCTTTCAACATCTGTAAAAGTAAAGGAGGTCAACGGACCGTAAGAATCTCCATTCACAATAACATCTGTAATGATGTAGCATGAATCAACGGTCATCGTATAAGACTGATCCTGTCCACAAATTACACTTGTAATTCCAGAGGGTGAAATAGTACCGTGTGGATCAGAACTTGAGGTGATGTCGAAAGTTTGTTGAACAAAAGTTGCGGATATAGTATGGGAGTTTTCAATATCCGTGAACATGTAGGAGGAAATTGGTCCTTGAGAAACTCCATCTATCAATACATCGGCAATTGCATAGCAAAGGTCGGGTGTAATAAAATATTCCTGATTGGTGCCACATCCGTAAGCGTTGGTCCCTGCCGGGGATACATTACCATTTGGACCTGAACTCGACGTAATTTGATATGAAAATTGAGTGAATACTGCACTGATTGAATGAGGAGAAGTGACATTTGTAAAAGAATACGAAGCTAAGGGACCTTGAGAAACACCATCCACAATCACATCTCCTATAAAATAGCAGGCATCCGGAGCAATTGTGATAGTAAGATTTTGTCCACAAGTAATGATATTGCTGCCGGAAGGGCTCAAGGATCCATGTGTACCACTATTTACCGTCACTGTATAGTTCAATTGAACAAAATCGACATGAATAGTATGAGAGGTGTTGATATTTGTAAATGTATAACTTGAAATTACACCTGCGGAAATACCGTCGATCAGAACATCGGATATTGCATAACACGGATCAGGTGTGAATGTATAAGTTTGATTATTTCCACATAAAATATTCTGAATTCCTGAAGGTGAAATATTCCCATTTGCGCCTGAACTGGCAGTTATTGAATATGAAATTTGACTGAATGTAGCAGAGAGAGTATGTGATGTCTGGATATTTGTAAAAGTGTAGGAAGAAACCGGGCCCTGTGAAATTCCATCTACCAGGACATCTGCAATGACATAGCAGGGGTCAGCAGTAATTGTATAGGTCTGGTTACTGCCGCAGGGAATAGATCCTGATCCGGCAGGACTAACATTTCCACCGGTTCCACTCGTGGTGGAAATGGAATAGGTTATTTGGATAAAGCTTGCACTGATTGTATGGGGTGCATTAATATTTACAAATGAAAAAGATGATACTGCGCCTTGTGATACACCGTCAACCAAAACATCTTGTATCATGTAACAGGTATTTGGAGTGATCGAAAATGTAATTCCTGACCCACAATTTACTATCGAGGTTCCTGAAGGAGAAATGCTTCCATTGGGTCCGGCAGTGGCAGTGACAGAATAGGTTAATTGTTGGAAAGAAGCTGTAATTGTATGTGGGGCTGTAGTATTGACGAAAGTGTAGCTATTAACCGGTCCTTGTGAAATGCCATCAACCACAACATCCAGGATTGTGTAGCAAGGATCAGGGCTAATGTTAAAGGTCATATTTGTTCCACATAAAACCGATGTTGAACCTGCAGGTGAAATGGAACCGTTGGTACCTGCAGTGGCAGTAATGATAAACGATTGCTGTATAAAACTAGCGCTGATAGAATGATTGGCGCTGATATTTGTAAATGTATAAGAACTGACGGAGTCAACTGAAATTCCATCGACCAATCCATCACTGATTTGATAGCACGCATCCGGAGTGATGTTGTAGGTAAGATTTGATCCTGAATTTACCGTACTGTTACCGGAAGGAGAAATAGCTCCGTGCGAACCGGCACTTGCGGAGATTGTAAATTGAAGAGTACCTGCAGCAGTCCACCAATTGTTCACATCTGAAAGAGAATTTGCCTGAACACCGAGGACTTGTGTAGTTTGTGTTCCCGGAGGAGGATTTGTCCACAAGGATGTAGATGACAACCAACGGATGGCGCGGAAATCAGCAATACTTCCAGCTTCTGCTGCAGTACATTTAAACAAGACGTTCATCACTGCGGATGAGGTAGTTTTTAAATACCAAAAGCGGTCGATGGTGCTTGAACTCATGTCGAAACCGGAAGGATTATTCAGATGCAGAACTCCGGGAGGGTAAGGAGTATTGGTTGAAGCAGAATGATAAGTTCCCGCATAGAAATTTCCGGCTGTTCCACTGCTTACAGTAGCAGTAAGCGGAATGTAATTTGTTGAGTTGTATCCAAAAGGAATTACATGGTTAGAGGTGTTGGAACCTATAATCCATTTAACAAGTCCGTTTCCATTTTCAGTTTCACTTCGGATATAACCGGATGTTCGAGATACAGCGGCAGAACTTTGAGATTCAAGGACAATCCATCTGCCTCCTCCATTGGAAGGATTATGATCATCATCAAGGTTAAGTTCACCCGAAAGAAGAGAAAGTGTATTCCTTACCATCACAGCTGAATCATTCGGATTGTTAGTGGGGTATACAAATTCAACATCCGCAGTTCCTGTGAAATTAATTGCCAGGTTGAAATATTTGTGAGAAGTGGACAAGGCTTTACCTAAACCAATTCCGGAAATAATCTGGTTGTCTGAGCCATTGTATTCAATGGTTGATCCTGAAGAAAGAAAATAATCCAGACTATCCGCCAGTGTTGTGGAAAAGGCAGCATTCACTGTTCCGTTGTAAAGTCCATTCGGGTGCTGAAGTTTTACTCTGCCCAGAACTGTAATCCCTGAATACGTATTCAGACGGTTACTTTGCAAGTGATTTGTTCGCATATTCAAAGTTCCGAGAGACATCACCGTACACCAATCGGGAAGAGTTGGACGTTTCGTATTGTTAGATGCAATGATCAGATCTCCTGTAACGAGGTCCAGTGTGCAATTATCCTGGATTGTCTGAAGTACCTGCTGGATCACATATGAACCGGTCCTGTTGTACAGGATTGTTCCATTTCTTGAAAACGTAAGGTTGGCATAAACTGCTCCGGTCCCGGCATTTGACATGGTCATCAGACCGGTCCCGCCTAGCGTGTAATTCGGACTTTTAATATTTAAAGAGAGATTCAGAGTTGAAGGTGTTGTGGTAGCATTGTCAAAATAAAATGTTCCACCAGTATGTGAAAAATCACCTGCATTGTCCCCATTGGAGTTTACTGTCATGGTAATACTTGCCCCTGAATTGAGCTCATCAGTCGGAGCATTGTGAAAATAAAAATCACCATTACTCTGTGTATAACCACCAAGAATATTCAATGTAGAAGCTGTTGCATTGTCGCCGCCTTTCATGGATACAGTGCCTCCTGACAATGAAAAATCTCCATTCACAGTCATCGTGATTGCCTGTGTTGCCGCGGAGAAATAAGTACTTCCTCCTGAAACAAGTACATTGCCGGTTACCGTGAAATTGACAATGTGGCCATTACCAAGAGTAGATCCGGGAACAGTGTTGAAACTGTTGTTTCCGGTTGCAATGGATATTGAACCCATAGAAATGGTCTCTTGTCCGAGGGCCAGACTGGAAATGAAGGTGCCATTAGAACCACTTATTGTAAACGCTCCGCCAATGGTGATGGATGTAATCAGGTTATTGATATCAAAACCTGTTTTTGCAACACCCACAAATGAAAATTGGTCGGATACGGAAGAAAAGTTAACCTTGCAATTGCCGGTAATATTAAATACTCCGTTACTGTTTGCATTGTTACATGCATTGTAAGCACTGAAAAAACCGCCATCATAATCAATACTGTTTACTGTAAATGTGATGTTACCGGGAATTGAAGAGGTTGAATTGGAAGTACAGGTGAAGTTTCCTGCATTTACATCAAGCATACCTGTTGTAGTGAAAGAGACATTTCCACTTCCATTTTGATTTCCGCAAAACCGTCCTCCGTTTTGAACAAAATTTCCTCCTACCGTGAAGGTCATATTGGAAGCGGAGGAATCAACTCCGATGACGCCCTGGTTGTTCGCTGTACCTGAATTCTGTACAGTGAAACTTCCGGTAGTTTTAAAAATCAGGTTTCCTTGCCCGCGATTACCCTTGAAAAAATCTGTTGCGGTAGCAGAATTAAAAAGAAAATTTCCACCTACAATGACTGAGTCAACATCCGCGTTTTGATCAAATTCCTGCGCAATCAACCGGCCATTAGTGTGTGTATAATTACGTGTAGTTTTAAATGTCAGCTGACCATTGGTGTGCCCGACAATAAATTGGGCATCCGCACTCATGAAAACATCCCTGCCAACATTGAATTTTATTGCATTTGAATTTGAGTCTGACCAGGCTGCGTAAGTAGTAGAAACACCATTCACCGTAAGGTCATTGGTAATTGTAAATGTTCCTGCTCCTTTGCAGTACATGATTGAAGACGGGCTTCCGAAAAGGTAATTATTTGTCCCACCGGAAACAACCATGTTTGCGGTTGTCACAGTGAGACCGAAATTCCCTCCGTCAAGGAACGAAACTTTTCCGCCGGGAGTGCTGTTGTTCAAAGTAGTTGTACCATTGACGGTCACACGCAAAGGAGCATCAACACGAGTAATGAGATTGAAATCTCCACCTGTGACAGATAAATTTCCGGTGACTGTGATTCGACCATCGCTTCCCAGTTGACCCACGGATCCGCGTATTCCCGTGAAGCTCGAATTCGCAACGAAATTTCCGCCAACATTGAATGTAAGGATTCCCATCGAAGAATCCATCATGATTGTTGGCTGGGCAGATAAACTATTGACCGTGAAATTGGCTGTTGTAATGGCGAGATTCCTGTCATAACCTTTTTGAAAAATGATATTTCCGGTTCCATTTACCAGGACTTCTGCAAGAAATATCTGTGTAGAGTTTCCCGTTCCGTCGTCCATCACAATTGTGCCGGTTGAAACTGTCAGTTTTCCCCTGATTCGGTTTAAGGCAGGGAATGCGAAATATCCATCCTGGTCCCAGACTCCTCCGGGTACATTTGCATTCAGTGTGAGGTTTCCAAAGAAACTATTCGCAATACGACTTTGATCTCCGAGTGGAATGGATCCGTCATTCCATTTCAGGATGGTAAGATTGCTGGTGGTGGAAAATGTTTCGATTGAATTGTAAAAGATACTCTCATCCACCGAATCACTAAGTAAAGGATTGTGAATATAACTTGCAGTACTATTCATTGTGAAATTCCTGCCAAGCGTTACGAATTCTATTCGGCCATTATTTTCCAGTGAAGCTCCTGCATTAACTGTAATGTTTCCTCCGGTGATCAAATCAGCCTGTGAAGTATTATTGACAACTACACGGCCGTTGATAATCAGATCACCGGTTTGAGGTGTGATGCTGTCAATCGTGAGAGTTACTCCGGCATTTACTGTAATAAATTGTCCTGCAACCGGAGCTGCTGGCGACCAAATGGAAGGTGAAGTGAAATTACCTGAAGAAATACAGGTGACTTGAGCTGAACAATCATTACGGAATAAGAACAGTATGAATGTGATAATAATTATCAGTGGCTTGACAGAGTGCCGGATCGCAGAAAGCATAAGGTAATATTTTCCCGATAGGGGTGTTGTTTTAATAAGATAGAGGGATACGAAATGTAAACAAAATATCTCAATGGTCATAGTTGAAAAAAGTTGAAAAAACGAACAAAAACGTAGGTTTGGACTATAAAAAGCAATTGAATATGCCTTGATGAAACCTCTGAAAGCCTTGATATACTTGGATTCCGGAGGTTTTTACATGGTGGAAAAATACAATCAAATAGAATTTGCCATGAGTCTTAAGCTCTTTGAATAAAGAAAATCTAATGGTAAACTGATTTCTTTTTATAACAGAAACTATGGCTTACTGAGTAAATTGAACAATTTCAACTTCCATCTTTCTTTGAATATGATAAAAAAGAAGTGTTGAAAACAAAAAGGAGTACTTCCAGAGAACAAGCATGAGTTAATTGATCTGTTGATGTTTAGCCTAAATTTCATCGCTAAAATCTCCTCTCTTTTTTGTACGTTTGCGCAGAGAAACAGCCCTTTTTATGATGGAAATCCCCAAAACATACGATCCCTCACAAGTTGAAGACAAATGGTACAAGTACTGGATGAAGCAAGGCTTTTTCAGAAGTGTGCCTGATGAACGTGAGCCTTATACAATCGTGATTCCCCCGCCGAACGTAACGGGTGTGTTGCACATGGGTCATATGTTAAATAATACCATTCAGGATGTATTGATTCGCAGGGCAAGAATGCAGGGTAAAAATGCCTGCTGGGTGCCGGGAACGGATCATGCTTCCATTGCTACAGAAGCTAAAGTTGTTGCATTGCTCAGGGAAAAAGGAATTAAGAAAAGTGATCTGACCCGTGAAGATTTTCTCAAACATGCCTGGGAGTGGAAAGAGAAATACGGTGGTATCATCCTCGAGCAATTGAAAAAACTCGGTGCATCCTGTGATTGGGACCGTACTCGTTTTACCATGGAAGATGATCTCAGTGACGCGGTTATTTCTGTATTTATTGATTTACATAAAAAAGGATATATCTACCGCGGAGTGCGCATGGTGAACTGGGATCCGGTTGGAAAAACCGCGCTCAGCGATGAAGAAGTAATTCACAAAGAAGTAAATTCAAAGCTGACGCATGTTCGCTATGCTTTGATTGATGCTGCACTTGCATCGGTTTTGAAAGATGCAAAATCAGAGTGGAGTATAGCGAATGATACCTGGACGGTTACTGTGAATGGCAAAACACAGAGCGGAAATCAGTTTATCACTGTCGCGACGGTTCGTCCGGAAACGATACTTGGTGATACCGGTGTGTGTGTGCATCCCAATGACCCACGCTATACGAAGTTAAAAGGAATGTTCGCGGTGATTCCAATGGTGAACCGTCCTGTTCCAATCATTTTTGACGAGTATATCGATATGGAATTTGGTACCGGCGCATTGAAAGTGACGCCGGCTCATGATATCAATGACTACAACCTCGGACAAAAACACGGTTTGCCTGTAGTGGATACCATCAATGACGATGGAACCATGAGTAAAGCCGCGCAGTTTTACATTGGCGAAGATCGTTTCATTGTTCGCAAAAAGATCACCAAAGATCTTGAGGCGATGGGCAATGTGGTGAAGATCGAAGACTACAAAAATAAAGTTGGATTTTCTGAACGTACAGATGCGGTAATTGAACCAAAACTTTCCATGCAATGGTTTTTGAAGATGGACACCATCTCTAAACCTGCGTTGGAAAATGTTTTGAACGGAACTATCAAACTCATTCCTGAGAAATTCATCAATACCTACAAGCACTGGATGGAAAATGTACACGACTGGTGTATTTCAAGACAGTTGTGGTGGGGACAGCAGATTCCTGCCTGGTATTCTCCGGACGGAAAATATGTTGTTGCTAAAACATCAGCAGAAGCTGTTGAACTTTTTAAACAACAAGGAACTTCAGTAAAAGAAAGTGATCTGAAGCAGGATGAAGACGTACTCGATACCTGGTTCAGTTCCTGGCTGTGGCCCATCAGTGTTTTTGATGGTTTCAAAGATCCGGGCAACAAGGACATCAAATATTATTATCCGACAAATGATCTGATCACTGCTCCTGAAATTTTATTTTTCTGGGTAGCAAGAATGATCATTGCAGGTTATGAATACATGGATGAAAAGCCTTTCACGAATGTATATCTAACAGGAATTGTTCGTGATAAATTGGGCAGAAAGATGTCCAAGTCATTGGGAAATTCTCCTGATCCGCTGGACCTGATTAAAAAATACAGCGCGGATGGAGTGAGAGTAGGAATGCTGCTCAGTTCTCCTGCCGGAAATGATCTGCTTTTTGACGAATCATTGTGCGAGCAGGGAAGAAATTTCGCGAATAAAATCTGGAACGCATTTCGTCTTGTCAAAGGATGGTCGGTAGATACATCGTTGAAACAAAATTCAAGTTCGAAGGTGTCGGTGGACTGGTTTGCATCACGGTTCCATGAACAATTGCTGATCATCAATGACCATTATTCCAAACATCGTATGAGTGATGCCCTGATGGCAACTTATAAACTGATCTGGGATGATTTTTGTTCCTGGTATCTGGAAATGGTGAAGCCGGAATTCGTGGACGGACAAGCATTGCCTGTTGATCAGGCAACGTATGAAGCGACCATCGGGTTCTTTGAACAATTGCTGAAAGTTGTTCATCCATGGATGCCATTCATTTCGGAAGAACTCTGGTCATTGCTTGGCGATCGTAAAGAAAAAGATTGTATCATCATAGCTTCCTGGCCTTCGACAGGGAAAATGGACGAGACTTTACTCAAAGGTTTTGAAATCGCGAGTGAAGTAATCAGTCAGCTGCGCAATTTGCGTAAACAGAAAAATATTTCTCCAAAAGAAAAATTGTCATTGTATTTCAATTCCAAACAAACCATGGATCCAAGATTCAATGAACTGGTTTGTAAACTGGGAAATCTCGATCAGCTCAACAGTACGGACGCAAAAGTCGACAATGCGATTCCGTTTATCGTTCAGCAATATGAATTTTATGTTCCGCTCACCGCTGCCATTGATTTGAAAGCGGAGAAAGAACGTTTGCTGAATGAACTGGAGTACAACAAAGGCTTTTTGAAATCCGTCCAGGCTAAACTTGCCAATGAGCGTTTTGTATCCAATGCTAAACCGGAAGTGGTAGAGAATGAGAAGAAGAAGCAGGCAGATGCCGAAGCGAAGATTAAGGCGATAGAGGAGCAGTTGGCAAACCTGAATTGATTGATGATTCTGGATTGATGATTTTGGATTGCTGATTGTTGATTGAGGATTGCAGATTGAAAATTGTTGATGCATGACAATTGCCTAATTTAACAACGGACTCCAAACTCCCGACTCCGTACTTCTGACTCCCGACTCGCAATGCTAAAGCGCATCCTCAAGTACCTCGCTCTCTTTTTGATAGTGATCATCGTAGTAGCAGGGGTCTGGGCTTTGTTCAACAGGGAACTGGTGGGATATGGCTGGCAGCAGTTGCAGGGTCAGCTGAACATCATTCGGAACGCACGTTCTATTGATAAAATTCTGGAGGACCCCAATGCACCGGATTCTTTGAAAGCAAGGATTCGGTTTATCAATACTGTTAAGAAGTTTGCAGTTGATTCATTGGGTTTAAAGGAATCCAAAAATTACACAACCCTTTACGATCAGAACGGAAGACCGATTTTGTGGGTTCTTACCGCGAGCGAACCTTTTGAAATTAAAGCTTATCAATGGTCTTTTCCTGTATTGGGTTCAGTTTCATACAAAGGTTTTTTTATAAGGGAGAAAGGCTTAAAGGAGGATTCACTTCTCAGAGCAAAAGGTTACGATACGGACTATGATGATGTGAGTGCATGGAGTACTCTGGGCTGGTTCCGTGATCCGATTTTGTCGAACATGTTGTTTCGCAAGGACGGACAATTGGCTGAGCTTATCATTCACGAAATGACACACGCGACCTTGTATGCGAAAAGTCATGTGGATTTTAATGAGAACCTGGCCAGTTTTGTGGGTGAACAGGGAGCTATTCGTTTTCTTACAGCCAAAGAAGGTGCCGGCTCAGAAAAACTTTCCCAGTACATTCATTCAAAAGAAGATTATGATTTATTCAGTAATCACATGCTGAGAGGAAAATTATTTCTTGATTCCGTTTACGCCCAAAGTCAGAAAATGGATTTGGAGCAAAGAAAAAAACTCAAGAGTTCATCAATAGATTCAATAGTCAGCAGTCTTGATACACTCCCGTTTTTCAATAAAGAAAGATTCAAAGACATTTATAAGAATCAAAAACCAAACAATGCCTACTTCATTAATTTTGTCCGCTACGACGCGATGAAGAAAAAAATGAAGATGCAGATGGATCGAAAATTTGATGGGGACATCAGGGAATATCTGAATTACTTAAAAACTAAGTATTCCTGAATCTCTGCGCCCTTTGCGTTTAAAATTTCGCGCAAAGACGCAAAGGGCGCAAAGATGGATTCGCAAAAGAGATGGATATCAGGGAAGAATTTCTCAGTAAACACTCGAGGAAGCAGGCTGAGAAAGTTGTAAAATATGTTGGAACCGACAAAGCTCGTTTTCGCGAGCTCATGACTTGTTACTTGTCGAAAGAAAAGGTTTTGGCTCAGAGAGCGGCAATGTCAGTCGGATATTGTGCAGAGGCCAATCCGGAACTTTTCTCCGGTTATTTGCCCAAAATAGTGAAGGCAATGATCAATCCGGTTCACGATGCGATTGTACGGAACGGACTTCAGATTT
>CAYMMN010000045.1:0-14548 GCA_964391495.1 uncultured Flavobacteriales bacterium
TGGCGCTGTACCGAACGAAAAAATTACCTGGGGAAAACTGGGCATCGATACTCCGAAATTTATTGTTGAAAGTGATGCTTCCATTGTCGCGCCACTGATGTTCGCGTGGATCCTCGGACAATAAATTTCTTATCGAATAATTAATTTCTGAATCAGATATTGGCCGGATGTTTCATACACATCCGGCTTTTTTTTGATGCGTTTTTAATTCAGCATTGCATCGTTTATGATATTGATAGCTTCTTTACTTGTTTCAATACCATGTCCGGTGTTTTTTAAAACCCGAACGTCTCCAAGATTTCTGAAACATTTTCGTGCTATGGCTTCTGACTTTTGACAGGGGAACAAAAGATCTTTTTCTCCGAGAAGAAGATACACCTTCGATTTCAGTGCTGATAATTCTTTCGCAGGAATCGCATACGGTTTTTGTGCTTTATCAACGTATTCGGTTATCGCAAAATGTTCGAAGTCAATCAACGCTTCCAGTGCTGCAGGGGATGGCATGTGATGACCGGGAAAGAATACTCCGTTTTCAAGGAAGGTTCGGATGTTTTTCTTTGTTGGTGATATGAGTGGAAGAAAATTGTAATACATGTTTTTCCAGGAGAAAGAAAAAGTCTGCAAGCAGCCCGGATTCAGCAGAAACATTTTTTCAATGCGTTCGGGTGCGACAAGACCTATTTTGACACATACCAAACCACCGAAAGAAGCGCCTGCAATCGAACATTTCTCTATTTTTAATTTGTCCAGAACTTCTATTCCCCATACTCCATAATCATTTGAGCGGATATCCGGAGTTTTTCCTTCGCTCAAGACAGGCTGTCCGTTCGTTTCAACAAGGAAGATTCTGAAATTACTTTTGAGTTGTTTCAACGCATTGTCGGTATCCCAGAATAAACTTGACGTCCGGAAGCCAGGAAATATGACGAGTGTTTTTAAATCGGTTCGTTCCGCATTAAATTGCCATATCTTTGTTTTTCCCAAAAAGGTCTCAATTTCAACTGACTGATATACAGTTTCATTCAGTTTTTCAAGACGAGAAATCCAGGATTTGAAGAATTCATCTCGTTTCATTTCGTTCTTAAAATAACTGGTCGAATGTATTTTCATAGCTTTACTAGATTACCGGGATTTTCAGTTTGCAATTTGATTAGAAATTTGATTTCATTTTAACGGGTTTAAAAATTTAACATGTCTGAATGGATTACAAAACTCAAAGCTGCTCAACCGGAAACACTGCCGGATATTATAAATTGTTTTTCAATTCTGTTAGATGAAATTCGACCCTCTTCATTATCTGCATACCAACAAGCTGAATTGAAAATAAGTCAGCTGATCCAATCGCTTCAAGAGGACGAGGACTTCAGAAACAAGATCAGCAATTGGTTAAGCGATCTGATTGAACAAAGTGATTTTACAGGTTTGTTTGTCACAGAAGGAATTTCTGCTGATGATACTTTCTTTGGTGAGTTATCAAGAAAAATAAAGCACAAGATTCTTCCTCCTGTTGAGGATGAAAATTCCATGCAGCATATTCTTGGAACTGTATTTCGAAAAAAGGATGATTTCCGTTGGGTGGATTCTGTTCAGGATGAATTATGGATAAAACTTTTTTCTTTGTTACATGTGCAACGAAATCCTGTTTATAGTAAGCTGCAACCCCAGGTGCTCAATGCTATTTTGTATTTGAGTTACAGGATTGGATATCTCGGTACAGATCGTGCCATTCACAGAATGGTTTCCGGTGAAGAAGCATTATTGACTCCATTCCTGGAACAAAACAGAGAGTTAGTCGATTATGTCGCACGCTTCCGTGAAAATCAACATCTTGAAATTGATTTCAGACATGTAAAGGTTTTGCTTAACCAATGCGTCGAGGCGATAAAAGTGCTGACTACAGAAAGCCAGACTAAAGGAACCAGTCTTCGGCAAAATTTTGTTATTCGTCAGCTTGAATCACAGGTGCAAAGGCTTTTAGTATTGCTTGATTTTATTGATAACGATCATAAAATTGAATTACCTCGTTTGCTCCGCTTTTTGCGTAACAGTGTTCGAATGAGAAATACCAGGAACAGTATAAGAAGATTTGTGTATGATAACATATCACTTCTATCGTTTCAAATTGTAGATCACAAAAGCAGAACCGGTGAGCATTACATTACCTCCACACGCTCAGAGTATTTTGATTTTTTTTACAGCTCATTAAAAGGAGGATCCATTGTTGGCGCGATGGTTTTGTTTAAAATTCTCCTGCACAAATTGCATTTGCCATTATTCTGGGAGGCTTTTTCTTATAGCATCCTGTATGCTGCCGGATTTGTGGTGATACAGGTAACCGGCGCTACTCTTGCCACTAAACAGCCTGCCATGACAGCGTCAACAATAGCTGCTTCCATGGATCAGGAAGACAGTACTCATTCATCGCTTGCAGAAATGATCAGCAGAGTGTGGAGGAGTCAGTTCATTTCTTTCGTCGGCAATCTGCTTGCTTCATTTCCGATGGCAATGCTTTTTGCAGCAGCATATCAAATCATCTTTGGTGTTCCGGTTACTGATGTTGAAGGTTCAAGGGAATTATTGTCAGGTGTTAATCCGGTTGAATCCTTATGTCTTTGGTATGCGTGTATCACCGGATTTTTTCTTTTTATCTCAGGAGTTTTTAGCGGATGGGTCGACAATAAAATGGTGTTCAGCGGAATTCCTTTACGGATATTGAATCATCCTTTGTTGAAGAAGAGAGCAGGCTCGAAACGGTTTCAAAAATTTGTGCAATACATAGAACACAACGGAGGCACTCTGGCAGGGAATATTGTTCTTGGCTTTTTACTTGGAACAGCAGGCTTTATCGGAAAGATCACCGCGTTGCCTTACGATATTCGTCACATCACTTTTTCCGCGGGGAATGTTGCTGTCGGATTCTTTAACCAGAATTTTGAAGTCTCTTCCGGCTACTTGATTCAATGTCTGATTGGAGTGATAGGCATCGGCTTTTTCAATTTTATCATCAGTTTTTCTTTGGCACTGACTATTGCCATTCGATCAAGGAGAATTGATATGAGTAAATATTTTTCACTCCGAAAAGTTGTCTGGACTTATTTTCGAAAGAAACCTTTTTCATTTTTCTGGCCGGAGGGAGAAGAAAAGCAGCAAACCTGAGTTATAAGTTATGAGTTATGAATTATGAGTTGTGAATTATGAGATTTAACTCGCAACTCATAATTCATAACTCATAACTTTGGTCCCCCGTCCCTTTTATAAAAACAAAAGACCCCAAGCATTTCGCTCAGGGCCTCTGATCAACAAATAAACCTAACACAACCTGGTGATAGCGGATGGATTTATTTAGTAAAAGTACTTTCGGAAATAAATTCCTTGTCATGTCTTTGTCAGAGAGTAAAAATGGGGTAATGAAAAGTTGCCGCTTCAGTAAAGTATTGTCTGCGGAATGTAATTTTTAATTTTTCGGTTTAGTTTTCTTCATAAATACATTCGAGTTTATGAAATATTATTCCACATTTATTTTGTAGCAATACAAACTACCATCGGTACTGCTGAGAAAAATTAAATCATCGGAAATGGAAGGTGTGGAATAGAAGCCACCAACTTTATATTCCGCTTCAATCAGATCTTCATTCGAGTGGAGGATGGAATAAATGTCATCACGAAATGTATCATCAGTTTTAAAATAATCGAGATGGTGTAAGTCGTAGGATGTTGAAGTGTATCGGGTGTAAAGCTCACCGGATTTTCTGTTGAATGAAAAACATGTTCCCATAAGTGTGGAAACATAACCTGTATCGTGACGAAAGGTACAAGCTCCGAAGACATTAAATTTTACATTCGTTTTCCAGATTTCACGACCTGTGAGGCTGTTCAGACAGAGAAGCAGATAATCGTCTGATGTGCCAACATAAATGAGGGAGTCATTTTCAGGAGAAGGTGTAATCACCGGTGCCCAGCCTCTTGTAAAGACTTTGTTCCAGTGTGAAAAGCCTTTTTCCGCGTCTAGTGCATAGAGATTGTAATCTCTACCGCTTACGAAAACCAAACCATTGGCGATCACCGGAGAAAACTGCATTTCGCCTTTTGGGAAATAACGATGCCCGACACTTTTAAATTTCCAGGCAAGTGTTCCGACTTTTTCATTCAAGGCATAAGTGTAACCATCAAAAGAGTTGATATAGATTTTATTGTTGTATGCTGCAGGCGAGGAGTGAACAACATCTCCTGTTTTGAAATTCCAGTTTTCTTTTCCTGTTATTTTATTTAATGAATAAACAAATCCATCGCCGGAACCAAAAATGATTGATTCATCTGTGAGCAGTGGGTTGCTCTGGTAATAATCAAACGGATCATAATTTTTATTTTTTGTCTGAAAAGCCCAGATGGTATTGCCGCTATTTTTATTCAATGCATAACATGTTCCGTCTCCGCTGAAGAAATAAACTTTTTCGCCGGATATCCTTGCAGTTGATCGGATGGCCCCTGCCGTTTTCAATCTCCATTTTACGCGTCCATCACTTTTGTTGAGGCAATAAAAAATACTGTCCATGCCTCCAATGAAGATGGAATTGCTTTCTACAACAGGACTGGCAAAGAAAGGTGCATGAGTGTTGAACTTCCAGATCGCTTTTTGATTATTTGACTTTTGTGCATGTGCCGATGGCAGGTTTAGCAGCAAGCTGCAGAATAATACGCACAGCAAAGGTGGTAGCTTTTTCATGTGAACGAATTTATTTTAAAGTATGGTCATTTTCTATTTTTAGAATTCATTTAAGTTTTCATTAACGTGACGCTTATTTTACTTCCATCAATGTTCATTTTGCTGTTTGTTTTTAGATTGAAAAAGCGCTTGTAAGTATCTAATATACAACAAGATGGATAAATGAAAAATTTATTTATATACATTTGTACTCCTAATTCAGTTTTATGAAACCTGATCTCCTTATTTTGTTTCTATCACTTTTCCGGAGAATTACTTTTACGATTTACAACACTTCCCCGCCACGACCTTAGTGATTTTTATTTTGTGATCAGTGCAGATTCAATATTTCCTTTGATCTGTTTCACGAAATCATTCAGCAGCCATTGCGTCATCCGGATTGAAAAGGTTCAACACTGATGCTTCATGCGATGCATGCTATTCTTCTATAGTAATCATTCTTAAATTCATTCTAATACATACTACATATGAGCGCATCAACTTTACATTATATATTAATCATCGGGATACCCTTGTTGTGTATCCTGTTTTACAAATTTATTCTGCGTGTGTTTTTCGGATTGGTAATTGTACCGGAAGACAAAATCGGTTTGGTTACTAAGAAATTTGTTCTTTTTGGTAAGCAGAGTTTGCCGGAAGGACGCATCCTTGCTACTGAAGGTGAAGCAGGTTTTCAGGCACAGACACTTCCTCCCGGAGTTTATTTCTGGAAATGGATCTGGCAATATGAAATAACATTTCAGGGATTCACGATAATTCCTACCGGTAAGATTGGACTCATTCTCGCGAAAGATGGAGCTGAACTGGAGATCGGAAGAATCCTCGGAAGAAAAGTTGATTGTGATTCATTTCAGGACGCGGTTGCATTTCTGAAAAATGGCGGACGAAAAGGAAGACAAACTGCTATCATCGCTCCGGGATCTTACCGGATCAACACATTTCTCTTCGAAATTGAAATTGTTGACATGACCAATATTCCGGAGAATGCGGTTGGTATTGTGACAACTCTTGAAGGTAAGCCATTGGAGGAAGGACAAATCGCCGGTCGCGTGATTGAAAATCACAACAAGTTCCAGGATATCGATCTGTTCCTGAATTCGGAGGGATACAAAGGATTGCAGGAGCAAGTGATTCTTGCAGGTTCATACTTTTTGAATCCATGGTTCGCGAAAGTTGAAATGGTGAAGATGACTGAAATTCCCATCGGACATGTTGGTGTTGTCATTTCCTTCGTCGGTGATGAAGGTGTTGATGTGAGTGGTGTGGAATTCAAACACGGAAATATTGTAAGCAAAGGTCAGAAGGGAGTCTGGGCCGAACCACTTGGTCCCGGAAAATATCCAATCAACCCATACATTCTGAAAGTAGAATTGGTGCCGACTACCAACCTTGTATTGAACTGGGCGAGTGCTAGAAGTGAATCGCATCAGCTGGATAAAAATCTTTCCACCATTACTGTACGAAGTAAGGATGGTTTTACATTCAATCTGGATGTCGCGCAAATCATTCACATTCCAACCACGGAAGCTCCAAAGGTTATCGCCCGTTTTGGTAATATGAGTAACCTCGTGACACAGGTACTCGAGCCAACCATCGGTAACTATTTCCGGAACTCAGCACAGGGAGCGGATGTGATTGACTTCCTCAAGAGTCGCAAAGAAAGACAGGAGTCAGCGCGTGAACATATTGGTAAAGTGTTGTTGCAGTACAATGTCTTTGGTGTGGATACACTCATTGGAGACATTGTTCCCCCGGACACGCTGATGAAGACGCTTACAGATCGGAAACTTGCGGAAGAACAAAAGGTGACCTATGAAACACAAATGAAAGCACAGGAAACCCGTCAGGTTCTCGAGAAGGAAACAGCCATCGCTGAAATGCAAAAAGAAATTGTAAAAGCCGACCAGGGAGTAGTCATTGCTGAACGCATCGCGGATGCTTCTGTAAAGAAAGCAACAGGTGACGCGAACAGTGTGCGGATTCAGGCGAACGCGGATTCTGATCGTCTTAAAATGCTGGCTACCGGAGAAGCGGAAAAGATACGTTTGCTCGCGAAAGCGGATTCAGAAAAAATCGAATGGCTTGCAAAAGCGGAAGCGGAAAAAATTACACTCACCGGTAACGCGGAAGCGGAGAAGATTCTTGCCATTGGTAAATCATCCGCTGAATCGTATAAACTGGCTGTGGAAGCGATGGGTGGCGATAATTTTACGCAGCTGAAAGTGATGGAATCCATCGGATCACAGCAGGTAAAAATCATGCCTGAGATTTTGATCAACGGAGGAGACAGCGCCAACGGACCGATCAGTGGATTGCTCGGATTGCAATTGCTGGAAGGACTGAGAAAGAAGGCTGATAAATCAGGTTCTGCTCAGGAGAATTGAGGAATAGATTTATAAAAAAAACTTCAGGCTGAGAAATCAACCTGAAGTTTTTTGTTTTCATACTTCACTTTACACCTATCATTGTTTTACAAATGTCAATGATTGACCATTCACCGAAATAAAATACAAATCCGGTTCAAGTTTTGAAACATCAAGTGAAAATGATGATCCGTTATTTGTAATTTCTTTTTCAATGACCAATCGTCCAAGGACATCTCTCACTTCAATATTATTTTTTGAATTATTCCCTTTGAACCAAACTGTCAGATAATTTTTCGCCGGATTTGGGGAGATGAAAAAATCTTTTTCACGCAGCTCTGAATTAGTGATACCGCTGATCACCGGTGAGTCATCCGTATTTACAATGTTAGCAGCGGTATAATACACTAGCACCGCGGTTTCATTTGAAGGAGTAGAGCTTCCCCAACCTGGAACATTGATTACAGGAAGATCGTTGCCGATCGCGTTTCCAAGAGTGTCGGCAGTCTGCCGTCCGACCACGACAATACCATTCGCGGTTTTAAACAAACCAAAAATATCTGTGTTCGATCCACCCTGTTGTGTGAGTGTGTCCCATTGTCCGACTACAAGAGAACTGTAATAGGGGAGAGTCAGATCAGCATTGTAAACACGCACAAAACTATTCCAGCAACTTTGTCCGCCGAAATCCGGTTTCACCATTTTCTGATAAGCATTCGCTGTTGTGATTGTTCTTCTGCCAACTGCACCGATGCAAACCCAACCGGCTGCAGTAACTTTCATATTGTTCTTCGCGAGACGGGTTGTGTTTACATCCGGCCATCCGGTATTGGGATCCGGCCAGCCGTCGAGATTCGGATCCGGATGTGGTGTACCGAAACCTCCTGTTCCTTCGGCATATTCCGCTACATATGTACTGTGCAACAGTGTTCCATCAAGAAGTTTTAGTTTTCCCAGCCAACTTTCGTGAATGTTTCCATTCGTTCCGGTGAACTGATTCCTGAAACCATATGCTGACGGATTCGCGCTGATGGTATTTCCTTCCCAGAAATTTTCTACGTTATTCCCATGTGTTCTTCCTCCAACCACCAAAGTTCCTGCATCAACTGGTTGAGAATAATCGATTGCGAGCGCGTCAACATACTGATCGGGAATAGAAACCATGGTATCGCCTGTAGGTGTAATTTCGTGATACAGTCGGCTCCACCATTTCAATGTTCCTGAAGAATCCATGGCAATGACAGCAGGTTCGAAATCAGGACTGCCACCCGGAGCAACACTTTTCATATTCATGCCAATGTAAACATCATTGGTTCTTTTATCGATCGCAATGTTTGATCCACCATAAACCGGACAACAGGCGGCAGCAGAGTATCCAGTGTAACCGGGACTGTTTGCTGTAGGATTGGCAGGATCACAAGGGCCATCAAAAAGAATATCGATGGGCCATTTTCCTTTTTTTAATCCACCGTTTCCATCGGGCAACATTTGATCGTATTCATTCTGTGTCCATGAGCGTAAGTCGCATCGTCCCCAGATTTTCAAAACAATACCACTGTAAGAAACAGAATCGAGACCACCATTCGAATATGATGATGCGGGAGTTCCTTTCCATTCTCCGCCATGCACTAGCCAATGTGTTCTCCAGTTATTTACAACTCTCCTGTTGCCATTGTTGTCGAGACTGTATATAGCTGCCCAGTCATATGCATAAGCTTGTCCGGATATATAAAAGACATGTCCGTCATTGGTAACATCCCAGGGCTGGTAATCTTTTGGTCCGGTTTCGGCCCAGACATTTCTCGCCCAGACTAAATCTGTTGGGATTCCGTTTACGAAATTGTTGTTCAGTTTTGCCAGATAATAGCCGCCGTCATTCGCATAGGTATCACTTGTATTTCCGCTGATGTAAAGATCTCCGGTTGGCACACCGGGAGGAGTATTGGTTTTGATAAAACGGACATCTTCCACAGCGCCTTGCGGAAATTTTACGACATGCAGAATTGTTTGCAAATCAGAAGAGATCTGTAGAATATAGCCGTAGCGATTTGATCCGAGTCCATTGTGAATGCCGTGCACTCCGAGAGTTGTCTGTGGGACAGAAGAATTGATCCAGGACAGATCATCCGAATAGCCGCAAACGAGGAAGGTTCCGTCGGAAATCTGCATGACGTCATAGAAGTTGTCTTTCCCGCTGTTTCCTGCATATGTGACAATGTTTGATTGAGCAAACGCGGATGAAAAAAACAGGACAAAAAATGTGATGATAATTCCGGTTGATTTCATTTGAGTATTCATATAAGTGTGTGAATTTACTAAGGTAGTATTTAGCTTTAACAGACGAATTTAATCTTTCAATTTTATTGAAAGGATGATGATCAGGGATGAATTTTCTTTCCCGAGAATTCCTCATCAATCAAAATTGCCTGATGCAGAAATTCCTTTATTTTTCTCGATTTTATATCTTTTATTGAATAAAAGGTGATGGTCGCGATTTCTTTCCGGCCCTCTTTTTCAAGAATGCCTTCATCATCAACAATCATCTGTCCTTTGCAAAATCCAAGTACGACACCGGCTTTGGGTCCGGGTTTGACGGAAGCCGGCCAGATATAACAGACTCTGGAGTGGATAAAAAAGTAGGGTACCTGATAGGAGATTTTTTCTCTGAATTTGGGTGAAGTGCTGAGTATAATCTCACGAAGCAGATCTACCATTGCCCATTCTGCAGGAGAGATATATTCATAAAATTCCTCAAGAGTTTTCATTGCTGAACAAATATAAAAGGCTAACCGGAATTTTAAAAAGGTAAAGTACAAGAATTTATAAAATAAGCCTTAAACTCAGTATTACATCACCTGTTTCTGTGATTTCTGAATTGAAGCTTATTCCTTATCTTTGTATTTACGGATTAAGCACGTACATCTATCTTTCCACTGCGGAAATTCTATACATCCCTTGAATTTTATTCAATGAAATTAACCAGGTTATTACTTGTGATCGCATTCCTTTTGTCGTCACGCTACGTGAATGCACAGAAATTCTTTTCTAAAGAAGCGCCACGTCCATTGTCATTTTTGGAAATGCAAAGACAATTCGACTCATGGAAAAATCGTGTCGATCTGAAATCTGAAAAGAACTGGAAATATTTCAAACGCTGGGAAATGGATATGCAAATGCACACCGATGCCAGTGGCAAGCCAGGTGATCCGGCTGTATACATCGATGCGATCACCAAAGCAGCAGCAGAGAAGAACAGAGCGGGAAGTTCCAGACTGATGTCATCCGGCTGGACTCCTTCCGGTCCAAATGCTGTGCCGAATAACCTCACGGGTTATATGGAGAATGGAATCGGCAGAATCAATTGTATCGCTTTTCATCCGAATGATCCTGCGACCTATTTCATTGGTGTTGCACAAGGCGGGGTCTGGAAAACGACTAACAACGGACAATCCTGGACACCGATTACAGAGAACTTACCGATCCTTCGCATCAGTGATATTTCAATTGATCCGAATAATCCGGATGTGATGTATATTTCTGTTTGTGATTTTGAATACATCGGATTTGGATTAAATCTGAATGGAAGAAAACGAAATACTCACTATGGTCTTGGAGTATACAAAACAACTGATGGTGGTGTGAACTGGCAGCCAACCGGGTTAAGCTTTCAGCTTACAAATGGCGATGCGTCATTGATTCGAAAAGTTTTAGTTAGTCCCGGAAACAGCAGTCATCTTGTCGCTTGTGGAGCCAGTGGAATGTATACCAGTACTGATGCCGGAGCGAGCTGGACACAAAGGATGGATTCATTGTTTTGGGATCTTGTGCAGGATCCTGCAAATCCTGATATTTTGTATGCCGCTACCGGTTGGGTATTCAATTCGAATGATGGCGGTGCAGGAATTTACAAGTCTTCTGATTTTGGAAATACCTGGACCATACTGAATACGGGAATACCTCCTACAGGCGTTGTTCAAAGAGTGAAACTTGCTTTGGCGCCCTCAGATCCAAACAGAATTTATGCAGTAACTGTAAACCTGGATTTTGGATTGGATGGAATTTATATTTCAGATGACGCCGGAAGTTCATGGCAATACAATAATCCCGGTGTGAATATTCTTGAAGGAGGGGATGGAATGGGATCCGGCGGTCAGGGCAATTATGATTTAGGATTAGTGGTAGATGCAGCTGATAAAGATCTTGTGTATGTAGGCGGAGTTAATATTTGGGGATCTTCGGATGGAGCTCTGACATTTAATCCGGTTAGTCACTGGACGCTCAGTTATGGCCCGACTCTGCATGGTGATATTCATTTCATGCAACAACAACCCATGACAGGGAATATGTTTGTTTGCAATGATGGCGGGTTGTACAGGACACCATATATGTACATCCACAACTGGAATGACGCGAACAATGGAATTCCCTGGCCAACAGTATGGACCAATCTTAGCAGTGGTATGCAGGTGACTTCATTCTACCGTTTGTCGAGTTCCCAAAATCTGACCGGTCGTCTGATGGCAGGAGCTCAGGATAATGCATCGTTTTATTTCGATGGTTCTACCTGGAGTACAATTTTCGGTGGCGATGGAATGGATAACTACCTTGATCCAATCGATGATAATTCCATTATTGGTTCAAGTCAGTATGGAAATTTCAATCAGAGTTTTGATGGTGGTTTTTCCGGAAACGGAATTTTTGCAAATATCAATAATGAGAATGCGGAATGGACAACGCCAATTGTGGCGGACTACAACAACTATGGAACTTTTTATATTGGTTATACCAATGTGAGTAAGAGTGTTGACAATGGAATGAGTTGGTCCATGATCTCTTCATTTCCTGTACCCGGGATCTCAGATAATGAAATTACCGCGATGGCTTTGAGTAATTCTGATCCGAATGTACTGTATGTTGCAAAAAGAGTTCGGTATGAATATTCAATTCCGGGTTCAGTTTACATGACCAGCGATGGTGGACAGAACTGGAATGATATTACTGCCGGAGTTCCGGACTCATTGTATTATACGAGTATGGATGTACATTCATCGGATCCAATGATCGCTTATATCAGCATGGCCGGATTCAGTGCGGGAAATAAAGTGTTCAGAACAACGGACGGCGGTATGAGCTGGCAAAATATTTCCTTCAACCTGCCGAACCTTCCTGTTAATTGTATTAAAAATATCCCGGGTACAGATATGCTTCTTGCCGGTACAGATATCGGAGTTTATTTGCTCGACAGTGCATCCTCTAATTGGAGTCTGTATGGTACAGGATTACCGAATGTGATTGTAACGGATATTGAATTTAATCAGGTGTTGAATAAAATTTATGTCAGCACTTTTGGAAGAGGAATTTGGGAAACAGATCTTGGTACTTTGCTGCATGTTTCCACGGGTAATGATGCGAAGTTTAATGCTGATCTGTATCCTTCTGTAAACAATGGAACTTTCACTATCCATTTATCTTCTCCACTTAAATCGAGTGGCGAGATGCGTCTGGAAATTATTGATATCACGGGAAGATTGATTTCGAAATCTGCAATTTCAGGAAATAGTGATTCCTTCCAGAAGCTTGATGTGAAACCCGGAAAATATTTTGCGAGGCTCACTTCTGAACAAGGCGTACTTGTGAAGAGCTTTATTGTAGAGTAAAAAATCGATTTGACCTTGTGAATAAATCACGTTTATAGTATGAATTAAATGATTTATTTGAGGAGATGTTCTATTTGAGGATATTCCTTATTTGGATTTATTCTTAATAGGGCATATTTACTTTCCTTTTTATTCTGAATTCCCGGTGAATTTTCCATGTTGAGGAAAAATCATACAATCTTTTTTTAAGCTTACCGTTAGTCTCCTATAGGTTGGTGTAACAGGGTTTGCTTCAACCTTTGATTCTTCCTGAAATGTGAATAATTAACGTCTAAACATCAACTTTATACTGATACAATCTTTACTTTTATTCTCTTATCAGTTTTTTAAAACACAAAAACAGAAAACCAATGAAAACCCGTTTAATTGCTATCTTAACAATGTTTGTTGCAGTAGTATTGATTTCAACTGCCTGCAAAAAGGACGAGAATTCCGGATCCAATTCTAATAATAATGTACAATTGGATTCCAAAGTTTCGCAATTTAATTCAGATGCGAGCAATTACAAATCTGAATCAGATCAGGTTGACAATGACATCAACAATTCCTTAAGCAGTATTCCTGCGTTTGGTCGTGTTGCGCAAGGGGCTGCAGTGCTTTCAAGTCCATTGTGTGGCGTTGTGATTGATTCTTCCCAAATCGCGAACAAGATTTTGTTCTACAATTTTGATGGGCAAACGCCATGTTTTTCTCCATCAAGAACACGTTCCGGACAGATTAAAGTACAATTGACATCAGGAGTACATTGGAGTGATGCGGGAGCTGTATTGACGCTCACTTATATTAATTTTAAAGTAACACGACTGAGCGATAATAAATCGATCATGTTTAATGGGGTAAAGACCCTTACGAATATCAATGGCAATGACTGGATAGGGTTCCTCCTGAGTACTGCTACTCTTAAGTATCAGGAAAGAGCGCTTAATATCGCGGTGACTTTTGATAATAACCTGAGTGCGACCTGGAATGTTGCGCGTACAACAGAATGGAATTATGTTCAGGCAACTACCAATCCGGACATTCCTTATGCGCACATTGTCTTCACCGCGCAAGGTGATACAAGTTTGAATGGACTGACACATGTTGACAGTTGGGGTGTGAACAGGTTTGGTGAAAATTTCACTACTAATTATACCAGTCCGGTTGTATCAAATACGTATTGTGGTTTATGGAGATTTAATTCAGGGGAATTGGTTCACAGATTAAACAATGCTTCATTCACACTGACTTTAGGTCTGGATCAGAATGGAAATCCGACACCTTATGCATGTGCATATGGTTACAAAGTAGCGTGGACTATTAATGGGAATTCTAATAATGTTATTTTGAGTTATTGATTTTTCGGGATCAGTCATTCATAAAATCTTCAATTAACCATTGAATCATATTACAGGTGCATAGCCTGTTTTCTGCGAGGGCGCATGAGGAGAATTCCTGGTGCGCCCTTTTTTATAATGGAGGATAATTTTGATGACAATCTTACAGTCTGTTACATATTTTTCTGCAAGGCTTTGTCCACTTTTTATCATTTCGTATTTTAAATAGATTATCTTTTAGAATGTGGTGAATTCCGAATCATTTTGGAGGAATACAGGCAAAATATCAGGCAATTCCGAAATGAACGGGCGTAACAGAAACCACAGAGCTTTAATTGACATGAAATTCCGCTTAAATCTTACTTACATTTTATTCACAGGAATCGTATTTTTTCTTTTGAATATTTCTATGCAGGCGACGACGTATTATTCAAGGCAGAATGGATTGTCAAATTCAAGCTCTTCCTGGAGTACGACGTATTTAGTGGA
>CAYMMN010000046.1:0-14509 GCA_964391495.1 uncultured Flavobacteriales bacterium
ATGATTATTCATCTGGATAAAGTTCCCATTCGTCAGAAAAGTATGCAAGCCTGGGAAATCTTATTGAGCGAATCCCAGGAACGTATGTTAATCGTCGTCCGAAAAGGGAAAGAAAAGGAAGTACAAAAGATTTTTGAAAAATGGGATTTGAATTGCGTTCAAATTGGAGAGGTAACTTCCGGAACACAACTCAAATTTTACATGAGTGGTGAACTGGTTGCGGATGTTCCGGCTGATTCATTGGTATTGGGTGGCGGAGCTCCTGTGTATAACAGGGAATATTCAGTTCCGGCTTATTTTTACGAAAGCAAAAGATTTTCAATCGACCAGGTAGAAGAGCCGGAAGATATGCGCAAAGTGGCTGATTTCCTCCTTTCGCACCACAACATCGCATCACGCCGCTGGGTGAGTACGCAATATGATTCTATGGTTGGTACCGTAAACATGAGTACAAATGCCCCGTCAGATGCTGCGATTGTAAATATCAAAGGAACAGAGAAAGCCATTGCACTAACAGTAGATTGCAACGCAAGATATGTGTATGCTGATCCTGAAAATGGTTGTGCTATCGCGGTTGCTGAAGCTGCAAGAAATCTCGTTTGTAGCGGAGCGGAACCTTCCGCCATTACGAATTGTTTGAATTTTGGAAACCCATATAACAAAGAAGTTTACTGGCAATTTGTACAGGCAATCAAAGGTATGGGCAAAGCCTGCCGGAAATTCCAGACTCCGGTGACCGGAGGGAATGTTAGTTTTTACAACCAGAGTTCAGACGAAGGTCCGGTTTTCCCAACTCCGACTATCGGAATGCTTGGGGTTCTTGAAAATAAAAACCACAGGATGTCACTGAATTTTAAAAATGCCGGTGATAGTATTTTCCTGATAGGTGAATCTGTAAACGATATTTCTTCTTCTGAATATTTGTATTCTTTTCATGGAATCAAAACTTCTCCAGCTCCACATTTTGATCTAGATGTGGAATATAAAGTGCAGCAGGTTGTGAAGAATCTTATCCGGAAAGGACTGATAGAATCTGCACACGATGTTTCTGATGGTGGTCTGTTCATTTGCCTTGCGGAGTCTGCAATGCCCGGAAATCTTGGATTTGCTATCGAAACGGATTTCGATTGTCGTGCGGATGCATTTCTTTTTGGAGAAGCTCAGGGAAGAATAGTGGTTTCAGTAAGTCCCGAGAAACTGGATGATTTCGTTGACGCTCTTGCCGCGACAGATGTGGAATTCTCTAACCTTGGTTCTGTTACAGAAGGCGAAATTCTGATTGATGAAGAATCATTTGGAAGCATTCGGGACGCACGAAACCTGTATGATAACGCGCTCGATAAACTATTTGCAAATTAACCTATCGGTATCAATCCCAATGAGGGGCGACATCTTTGTAACGTCTCTTTAATAAAGGAATGATAAACAGGATGGATATAGGGGAAAAATAGGCCCACTTCATATTCACGAAGGATAAAACGATTGCGAGCAGGAACGCGAAGGGCGCTACCAGTACTCGCATGAAATTGTATTCAACATATTTTCTGTTTTCCAAACCTTTACTGAGTTTGTTTTTTGGAATGGAAATGTATTTCCAGAGATCCATCACTTTCAGGCCGACAATTATAATGTTCAGGCTGTACCAGATAAGGACAGGTTGACGATATAAGTATTCTGAATAAAGTGCCGAAGAGAAAGGCATGAAGGCAATCCAGAAAAGCAAATGCATATTTTTCCAGATCAGTTTTCTGTTGTAGGCAACAAGGTAACTCATGATCTTATGATGCGTGATCCAGAATATCGCTATAACATAAAAGCTGAGAATAAATCCGATAAACTGCTGACTCATATTCCTAAGTGTGATCCAGATGTCACGGTTGGAAAAGCTTGCATCGAGGTGAGGAACTTTTAGCTCAATGACCAGTAACGTAATCGCGATCGCGAAGACAGCGTCACTGAAGAAGATGATGCGTTCAATCTGGGATTCCTTTTTGTGATGCTCTGCTGACATGGGGATGGGTTTTCTACCGGCAATATTGTAAATTCCAATGATTTGGGCAAAGTCTGCTTGATGAGGATAAATTCTGCCATTTTCAAAAAAAAATCTCACCTTTATTCTCTCTACCAAGATAAAATTATACGTAATGAAAATTTACAGCATGATTTCTTTTGCTCTCATTTGTGTTTTGCAAATAAAGGGGCAGTCCAGCATCACTACAACTCCTGCAAGCGAGCGTTTAGAAGGAATAGCAAAACGAAAAGCGCTTCAGGAAAATTCTTATTTCAATAACCTGAATTTTAGAAATGTCGGACCCACAATCATGAGTGGCAGAGCAGTAGACGTGGATGTGAATCCGGATGATCCGACTGAATTTTATGTTGCCTATGCATCCGGTGGACTCTGGCACACTGTAAATAATGGACAGTCCTTCGAACCTGTGTTTGATCATGAAGATGTAATCACCATCGGTGATATCGCTGTCGACTGGAAAACACACATGATTTGGGTGGGGACGGGTGAAGTGAACAGCAGTCGGAGTTCTTATTCCGGAACGGGTGTTTTTGTAAGCAGTGATTCAGGTAAAACATGGTTGAACAAAGGCTTACCGGAATCACATCATATCGGACGAATTTGTCTGCACCCAACAAAACCCGGAACTGCATGGGTTGCTGTACTTGGGCATTTGTATTCTCCGAACAAAGAACGGGGAGTATATAAAACATCGGATGGTGGAAATTCCTGGAAACAGGTTTTGTCTGTTGATGAAAACACAGGGGCAGTTGATCTGATTTTGGATCCCAACAATCCGGAAGTTTTGTATACATCTATGTGGCACAGGGAAAGACGCGCATGGAATTTTGTGGAGAGTGGAAATACTTCCGGAATTTATAAAAGTTCCGATGGAGGTGAACATTGGACTTTACTCACAGGAAATGGTTCCGGTTTTCCTACCGGTGATGGCGTAGGTCGTATTGGTCTCGCTGTTTATCCAAAGAATTCTCAGATCGTTTATGCCATTCTTGATAATCAGGGTAAAAGAAAAGAGGATGAAAAACAGGATACCAGTGTTTTATCTGCGAAACAATTGAAAGATATTTCCAAGTCAGGTTTCCTGTCACTGGACGAAAGCAAACTTGGGAAGTTTTTAAGAAATAATGGTTTCCCTGCAAAGTATACTGCTGCGGGAGTAAAGGACCTGGTCAGGACTGATTCGATCAAGCCTTCCGCGATAGTCGATTACCTCAACGATGCGAACAATTCACTTTTTGATACTCCCATCATTGGTTCTGAAATATATCGTTCGGATGATGGCGGAAAATCCTGGAAGAAAACACATGAAAGCATTCTGAAAAATCTCTTTTATTCCTATGGATATTATTTTGGACGAATTTCTGTTTCTCCCTTTGACGATAAAAAAATTCTTGTTTGTGGTTTGCCTCTGATCATGTCTGTAGATGGCGGAAAGACATTTAAAACCATCGATGGTGATAACACTCACGGTGATCATCACGCGGTATGGATCAATCCAAAAAGAGATAAGCACATGATCATTTGCAACGATGGTGGCCTTAACATTACATACGATGATGGAGCACATTGGTTCAAAGCAAATACTCCTCCTGTTGGACAGTTCTATTCAGTGAATGTGGACATGGCTAAACCCTATAATGTGTATGGTGGACTGCAGGATAATGGTGTTTGGACGGGTCCGTCAACCAATGACAATTCAGTGTACTGGCAGCAGGAAGGACAATATCCATTCAAGTTTATAATGAGTGGAGACGGGATGCAGGTGCAGGTGGATATCAGGGATAATACCACCGTATATACAGGATATCAATTTGGATATTATTACAGACTAAATAAGAATGATCCCGAAAATGCAACTCCAATCAAACCGGATAATGATTTGGGAGAACCTAATTTTCGTTTCAACTGGCAAACGCCAATCTGGTTGTCAAGACACAATCAGGATATTCTGTATTACGGATCCAATCGCTTTCATCGCTCTATGAATAAGGGTGATGATATGAAAACACTTTCTCCGGATCTGACACATCATGATAAGACCGGTGATGTTCCTTTTAACACAATTGTAACGATTAACGAGTCTCCTTCGCGATTTGGATTGTTGTATATCGGTACTGATGACGGATACATATGGACAAGTTCTGATGCAGGATATACCTGGAAAAAAATATCGGATGGTTTACCCCAGGGATTGTATGTAAGTCGGGTTGTGGCATCCAGGCATAAGGAAAACCGCGTTTATGCCACATTGAACGGATACCGCAATGACCATTTCAAAGCATACGTATACAAGAGTGAAGATGGAGGAATAACCTGGCAATCCATCAGCGGTAATTTGCCGGCTGAGCCTGTGAATGTTATCCAGGAGGATCCGGTCAATGAAAAGATTGTTTATCTGGGTACCGACAATGGCGCATATTGTTCCCTCGATCAGGGCTTATCCTGGATGACTATTGGCGGAAATCTCCCAAGAGTTGCAGTGCATGACCTTGTAGTTCATCCGCGCGATAACGAACTGGTACTGGGAACACATGGCAGAAGTATTTATATCGCTTCGCTCAAAGAAGTGGAGAAAATGACAGATTCAATCGTGAAGGAAAATCTTCATTTGTTTGAATTGGAAAAGACAGAGTGGAGTAAACATTGGGGTGAAAAGCAGGATGAGTTTTCCGAACCATTTACTCCGTCTTTGAAGCTTTGCTATTTTTCAAAAGCGAAAGGAATTTTGGATATAAAATTCAGTACGGAAAAAGGTTCATTGATCAAATCGATAAAAGATACCGCGGAATCCGGATTGAATTTCATGACTTATGATCTAAGCATAGATCAGGTAAACCTGAAATCTCTTGAAAAATCTTTATCCGGCAAAACACAGGTTCATTTAAATGCAGCTGAAAATAAAGTGTATTATTTACCCAAAGGAAAATACAAGATTGAAATTTCAGATCAGCAGGGAAATAAAGTAAGCTCAACGTTTGAAATAACAGAAGCTGAATCCGGTGGTTCGTCATCCGGGAAACCGGCAAGCGAATCGGAAGAAAACGATATCAAATAAAAAAAAACGCCCGGTAGCTCCGGGCGTTTTTTTTATTTGAAATGAAATTTATTTATTCGTTCCCTTCATACTGTTTGAAATGAAGTCTCTGATTTTCTCCGTATCCAGTCGCTTGGCAATAATTCTCTTTTGTTCATCCAAAAGATAGATAACAGGAGTAGAGTAGATGTCGTAGTAGTTGCGGAAGTTGGTATTGTTGTATAGATCCGATACGTTGATCCACTTGAGTTTATTGTCACGGATGAATTTTTTCCAAAGTTCAATATCCGATTCAATACCTACCGAGAACACTTCTACGCTGATTCCATGTTCACGGGCACTGTCGCGAAATGCAGAAAGTAATGGAATTTCATGTTTGCAATGACTGCAGGTTGGATCCCAGAAGGCCAGGATGGTAAACTTTTCTTTGATGTCCTGAAGACTGTGCATCACAAAACCTGTGTCTGGCATTACGAGGTTGTAAGCCTTTTCACCAAGAATGTTCGGTTTGATTTTCATCACCCGCTCGTGGATTTTTGCCTTGAGTGTGGAGTCTGCCCAGTATGCGTCGTTCGAGAGGTAATATTTCTCCGCGATGTGCACGAATACTTTATCATATCCCATGATGTTCGAGGTTTCATAATAATTCGCGAGTGTAGCCACCGAATATTTGAACACCTCCTTATTCGCTCTGGATTTTTCGATGATGGTATCTACGGAAGGAATAATAGAATCAGGTAAAGGAACCGTCAACTGTTGAGTATAAGTTTTGATTTTTGTCTGTAATAAAGGGGTGCGCAGCAATCGATCGTCACTGAAATCTACATTGTCGAGGAAATGAGCTTTATAGTATCTGAACTGAAATGTGGAATCAGTAACATTACCTTTTTCATCCTTTGGGGCTTCAGGAACTTCAGGCTCGGACATCGTTTTAATGATCTTAGCCATGAAAGTTTGTGGATAGTCATTCATCAATTTGATCCGATAGTCTTTCACTTCTTTGTCAACATCGGTAATCGCTTTTTTGTAGTATGCAACACTGTCTTTATTGTCCTTGTTCGCATCCATCTTCGCTTTCAGGGTCTGTGAATATTTGGTCTTCGCGATGATAAATTTCTGATGGTCATTGAAAAGTTTATTTTCCAATGAACCTGTAATTTTCATGGACTCTACGAAATCAATGGTGTCTGTTTCGATGGAAAATTTTTGTTCGTTAACAACAATTTCAAAATAGGTATGGCTGGGTAATACAACAAGGTAAATTCCACCCGGGAGTGGCTCATTTCCTTTAAATACAGCCCAACCATCGTGATCAACATGTACAGTGTCTTTCACATATTGCTTTTCACCAAAGTGATTTCCAAGGTAACAAACGGTGTCTCGAAGACCATTCATTCGAATCTTGATTTCATATCCAGTTGCTGCAGACACATGGACGGTGGAAATTAAAAACAGGATGGCGATTAAAAACTGTTTTTGAATGGAAAAGGAGCTTTTTTGAATCATAGGACTTCGTAATAGCTTGAATTTCAACATTGTTTTTCAGAATAGGTTACACAAAAATACAATTCCATACATGCGAAACATGAAGGATTCATAAATAGGGACAAGGGACTGGGGGCGAGGGACGTTATAAAACACAAATTAACAGGCCAGGCAAAGCAATTTTTGCGCCAAATCCACACGTAATTTCAATCTAAACCCAACCTCAATCTTCGAACCTTAAGCCTAAAATCTAAGATCTAAAATCTAAAATCTAAGATCTAAAATCTAAGTTCAAAGATTCCCCCTCAAAGCCTGTTCTCTTTCGATCGCCTCGAAAAGTGCCTTGAAATTTCCCTTGCCAAATGATTTGGCTCCTTTTCGCTGAATAATTTCAAAAAATACAGTTGGTCTGTCTTCAACAGGTTTGGTAAAAATTTGCAGCAGGTAACCTTCATCATCGCGATCGACCAGGATTCCGAGTTTACGAAGCGCGGAAATATCTTCATCGATTTTTCCAACACGTGCTTCCAGTTCATCGTAATAACTACCAGGAACCTGGAGAAAATCAACTCCACGATTTTGTAATTCTGTTACAGTTTTGATCACATCCTGTGTAATGATGGCAATGTGTTGGACACCGGCGCCATGATAAAATTCCAGATACTCATCGATCTGTGATTTTTTCTTACCGGCAGCAGGCTCATTGATCGGGAATTTCACATATCCATTACCGTTAGAAACCACTTTGCTCATTAACGCTGAATACTCAGTGGAAATATCATTGTCGTCGAAGGTGATGATCATTTTGAATCCCATCACATCTTCATAGAATTTCACCCACTCATTCATTTTACCCAATTCAACATTGCCCACACAATGGTCGATGTATTCGAGTCCGAGGGGTTCTGCTTTAAAGGATGCTTTAGCAGGCTTGTATCCCGGCATAAAGGCGCCGGTATACCTTTTTCTTTCTACGAATTTATGTAAGGTTTCTCCATAGGTGTGAATAGATGCATACCTGATTTCTCCAAATTCGTCAGTGATGGTTTGCGGTTGTGTGTGCGCTTTCGCTCCGCGTGACATCGTTTCATAGAATGATTTTTCGGCATCATCAACCCACAGGGCAAGCACTTTTACACCATCTCCATGTTTCATTACATGTTGAGCGATTTCAGAATCAGGTTGCATTGCTGTGGTCAATACAAAGCGAATTTTTCCCTGTTGAAGTACATAGGATGCACGGTCACGTATTCCGGTTTCCGGTCCCGCGTAGGCAACCAATTCAAAACCGAAAGCTTTTTGATAATAGTAGGCAGCTTGTTTCGCATTACCCACCCAAAATTCGATGTGATCTGTACCGAGGAGAGGAAGGAAATCTTGTGACATGGATATGGGGAGAATTAGATTGGTGATTTTAGATTGCTGATTTTGGATTGTTGATTATTTGAATTGATGATTTATGATTGTTGATTTTAGATTGAGGTCTTGAGCTTACTGAATACATTGAGTATTATGATGCCACACCAAACAGGATTTACTAATACGAGTCCTATCTCAATCTACTATCTACAATCTACAATCTGCAATCTACAATCAGGTATCTCAAATATTAAGATTTTTTTTCTAAAAATCAAGATCTTAACGTTTCTTCGGCGGTTGCATTCCGCGCTCTTTGGCCATTTGCTCAAGTCGGGCCTGGAATCCGGACTTTTTAACAGGTTTTTTCTTGTTCTCCTGAATTTGCCTGTGAATAGCGTCTTCGTCAATGAATGCTTTGAAGAGGTATTGCTGACCAAACCCAAAAATATTACTCAGGAAATAGTAATAACTTAAACCTGCTGAATAATTATTGAAGAAGCCCAGGAACAGAATTGGCATCAGATACATCATCCATTTCATTTGAGGATTCATCGCGGTTGACATCTGCATATTCATTCTTGTATAGATCAAGGTAGAAATGGTCATCAACAATGTGAACAAACTGACGTGAGCACCATAGAAAGGAATATTGAATGGAAGATTCAGGATGCTGTCGTAAGTGGATAAATCATGCGCCCATAAAAAAGGTTCTTGCCGGAGTTCTATTGATGCCGGAAAGAAACGGAACATTGCAATCAAAATCGGAAGCTGTAAAAGTCCGGGAATACATCCTCCCAAAGGGTTCACTCCGGCTTTTTTATACAGGCTCATGACTTCCTGTTGCTTCTTCATCGCATCATCTTTAAATTTCTCATTGATCTCAGCCATTTCTGGCTGAAGCACTTTCATTTTAGCCTGGGACTTAAAAGAGCCATATGTGAGTGGCAAGAGAATGATACGAACCAGAATCGTCAGCAGCAGAATGATTATCCCGTAGTTGATGTCAAAGCTGTTCAGGAAATTGAATGTAGGGATGACCAGGTATTTATTTACCCATCCAAAAATTCCCCATCCTAACGGGATTAGTTTTTCAAGATTGAGGTCGTCAATTTTCTTTAAAGTTTGATAATGGTTTGGGCCCGCATAAAAACGCATGTTGTAGGACTGAACCTGTTTGCGTTCATAGGGAAGCGCAAAGGAAGCAGACATCGATTTCACATAATTTTTATCGGTGTTGGTATAGGTTTCTACTACTGGTGAGTCGAATGAGTTTTCCGCTATTAGGGTAACATTAAAGAAATGTTGTTTGAATGAAATCCATTTTACTTTGGTTTTCAGTGACTGTTTTTCATCCTTGGTATAGCTGATGAAATCCACGTCTTCCTCTGCAAACCGATAGTAGACTGTAGAGGCCTGACGTTCGTTTTCGAGACTTTGTTCTTCACGGGCGAGTTGGTCTTTCCAGTCGAGATTGATATAACCCGCATTTTGTGAAATGATATCCTGAAGACCGACGACATTTATTTTATAATCGACGAGGTAGGAATCTTCTTCAAGAGAATAAACATATTCAATGTACTTATTATCTCCTGCAGGCAATCGCATGGTGACGCTTTTCTTATTTCCTGTACTGCCGGATGCTTGAAAAAATAATTCAGATGTATTGATGATACGATTCTGTGCCGAGAGTGTAAGGCTAAAAACACTGGAGTCGGATGAAAACAGGCGTACAGGTTTTCCTTCCCATGATTTGTAATCTTTCAGTTCAATTGCGTGAATTCTTCCACCAAGGGAAGAAACTTCCACTTTAATTTTTGAATTTTCTAAGGTCAGTAATTGCTCAGTTCCTGTTGCTGCCTCGTAGAAGTCTCCAAATTGCTGTTTTTCCTGTGAAGCGATCAGGGAATCATTCGGAATAGCAGTTGATGAATCAAGTACATTTTGTGCAGGAACCTGCACTGTCTTGATTGAATCATGTGTTACCTGAGCTGCTTGTTGAAGCGCAGCGATGGAATCCTGTTTGTGTTTAGCCGCGGCAAGTTCCTCCTTGCTTGGTTGTGTGTAAATAGAATAACCAACGATCAGCAGGCCTATAATGGAGAGACCAATAATGGAATTTTTGTCCATGAGGGATTTTAAAAACGGAGGGCAAAGATAGAAAAAATGGTGAGGCTTTGGTGATTACTCTGGTGGGCAGGGAATTGATTTTGTGCTTCTAAGGCATGTTTAATGAACAAAAAAAACCGCCTGGACAATTTATCCAAGCGGTTAATAATCAGTTGTTTTGGGAGAAGGAAGAAAGCTAATTCCTGCCTATTTCAGATCTTATTATTTCTTGAGGAATTTAGCTTGTCTTGTGATTTCCTGAGTATTGCCCTCACGTTTGATTTTGAGATAATAAATACCGCCGGCAAGATCTTCCAAACCACTCTTTATAGTGTTAATACCTTTTTGAACCTTGACAGATTCAGATTTCACCACTTTACCAAGTACATCTACGAATTCAACTGAGATTTGACCATCAGCCGGTTCAAAGAAGGTGAAGGTGAGTTCACTGTAGGCAGGGTTAGGATACAAGGTGAGTTCATCAATTTTGCCTTTACAATTTACAGCGACAGGTTTGCTGGTACTGTAATTACCATCAATATCTACCTGGCGGAGTTTGTAATACTGAATGCCTTCACAATGATCTTTATCGAGGTAAGAGTAGAAACGGGTTTCATTACATACTCCGGCACCACAACCCGGGATTGGATTATTCGCGTTTACAATTTCAAATGATTCACCATTGTAACTTCTGAGGATTTCGAAATACGCGTTGTTCGACTCAGAAGCAGTTGCCCAATTGCAAAGAACTCCTTCACCATCCGGTTCAGCTGTAAAGCTGATCAATTCAATTGGAAGTGGTTGTTGTGATTGAGCAGTAGAGAAATCAGTATTGAATCCTGACATTCCTGTACGTTGTGTATTTGCAGGAGTGGAAGGAATAAAACATGAACCTTGTAATGACCATGCGCCGGCAATATATTTAGAAACGGTCCAACCCATACCTGTGTTGTTGGTCTCTCCATTGTTGTGCAAACGCATAGTGTATGTTCCTGTTCCAACACCGACACTTGCATTGAACGTCCAGTAACCCTGGTCAAACAATTGTAAGGCGTCATAAGTGTTGATTACACATTCAGTTGCAGTTGGTCCTACCACAGGAGCCCATGGACTTGTGAGTGTAAATGTACCGGTTAGATCGTAGGCGGTAACCGGGCTTGCTGTATATTGGATTTCAGCCAGGTTGTAGAAAGCCGTACTTCCGAGTGGGAAATTCCATGTTTGCAATCCTGTATTCAGGGCACGACGTAAATTTCCGACCACATAACTATTGGCATTACCGATAGTAACCAGTCCGGGTGAAGTATTTGTTTTGTGATATACCTTTTGTACACCGGTCACTATTTTACCGGAAGTGAAAATCAGGGAATCCAGTACGTTCATATCATTGAATCCGCCGGCAGTAAGCGTCAAAGTGGAAGCAGGACTTTGATTCATTTTAACATTGTAAAGATCAATGTTACTTACCAGGTTTGTAAATGTCTGTGCTGCTGCACCATTGAATTCATAAGTGCTTCCGGTTGAAACAGCATGAGTAGTTGTACCTCCATTATTGGTCCAGTTTCCTGCCACTTTGAAGTATTTTGCATTTGGAATCCATTGACCGGTAGGAACTGCAGTATTAAGCAGGAAGTTTCCACGCATTTCAACATTATTGTTTGGAGTGAGGGTTCCACCTGATTTGCTCATGGTTAAATTCCAGAGAGCACTGGTTCCTGTGAAATTACCAGACATTTGTTGAGCAGCATTTCCGATAAACTGAATGGTAGATCCATTTCCACAAACCAGAGTACCATTATTGGTAAGGTCACCACAAATGGAAAGTGTAATTCCTGGATTGATGGTCAATGTCGCACCGGCATTGATAATGAGATTTTTTACACTTGTATTGGCAGTAATGATCGGTTGGTTTGGTCCGCCCTGAATAACACAAGTAGATGGTCCACCTGCACAAGTACCCATTGTAGTAATACAGGAAGGATCCCAGTTAGTTGAAAGCGGCGCTGGAGCCCATGTGGTATTTCCGGCATCCGGTCTCCAGTACTGAACGTTTGGTGCACCGATATTAAGTGGAGTAACACCCGGGAAATTGAGCGTGAATCCTGAAGTAGAACCACCGGCGTAGTTAGCGAAATGGGAAACAAGCAGCACAAAAGTCTGTACTGTTCCAGCTGTCGCGTTAAGAATATACGCGCTATTCCAACCTCCGGATACTGATCCTGTTTGTGAAACTGAAGTAGTTCCAGCGATGGAATTCAATCCGGTTGTTCCTACAGCTGAATAGTTACAGGAACGGAATGGGAATGTACCGGAAGTCGGATTCGATTGAATCAATGAACAATAGCTACCCATTCCGGTTGTTTCCCACAATTGAAAATCATAATCAGAGAAACCGTTATTAGGTGTGACGGTAAATTGGAGAAGACTGCCAGGGCCTGTTGATGTAGTTGAGAAAGTATACCAAACGCCGGAAGCTTCATTGGAAGCAAGACAAGTACCACCTTGCAAGTCACAAATATTTCCGGAACCTGTAAATCCAGGATCGGCTACTGTTGTGTTTGCTGTACAAACCGGAGTGGCAAGGTCACAGTCCTGATCAGGAATTGGTGGGAATGTCGATGCTCCGTCAATCGCCATGATATCAAAAGTTCCCGTTGCGGCACCTCTTCCGTCAACGCGGATATAATATGTTGTATTTGGTGATAATCCGGTTACGTTAAGATCAGAGTTACGACCACCACCAGAGGAGCAAAGTGTGAAGTTGTCATTACAACCAACCTGCACAAGACCTCCGCAGGCACCTGAATAAAGTGCGATTTGAGAATCTGTAAGAGAACGCAAACGTGTACGGATTCTTAAACTTGTTCCGGTTGCTGTCGTGGTCACTGTATACCAGACTGTATTGAGTGAACCTGCATCCCAGCAGGAAGCTGCTGCAACATCAGATGCACCGGTTCCACTGGCACAAACATTCGTTTGATAAGTAGCGCTAACTCCAAGTGTCAAAGGAACTGCACCTGAACACAGATCATTTCCAGGAGTACATCCGGAAATTGCGCAAATGCGGAAAGTTCCGGGGGTAGCACCGGTATTTGACCAGACCCTGACATAATATACTGTTCCGGCAGCCGGTGGAACAACAGTCATCGCCGGCATGTTCGAACCGGCAGAGTTGTCGTCGCAACCAATCATTGTTGTTAAAGCTCCGCAGTTACCTGTATAAACAGCCATCCCTAAATCGGTGGCAGAGGTCCCTGTTGATCCGGGTTGGATTGATATCGAATGGGGTTGAGTGCTTACTGAAGTCATTGTGAACCAGACATCACCGGTTACTCCATCCACAAATCCTGCACAACCGGGATTTGTATAAGTGGCTGCAGGTGTTGGAGTAGCACAAGCAACAGTATAGTTGACTGCACCGGTACAGGATGATCCTGTAATTGGAGTAATCACAGTACTTGTCGGCGGATTGGCACAGGCATCGTTAGGAGGAGCTCCGAATGCTGATGGAGAAATAGAGAATCCAAAATTTGTAGAAGCGGCAGCCGCGGTATCATTGTCGATCAGAATGTAATAAGTGAATCCAACCCCAAGTGTCAAGCTATTGATATTGATTGCTGAACCTCCGGCGCCGATATTGTAAGCTACCAGTGAGCCGGCAGTAGGGCAGGCTGTGTAAATAAAGATTCCAGGATTTGTATTGGCTTGAGTATTGAAAAGAGAAATGTCATAACAACCTGAAGCAGTTGGTGTGAATGCAAAAAGATAGTCACTACCTGAGGTTGCAAGGTTTCGTGGAGCAACGTTATTGGTATCGAAGTTGTTATTGAAGCCGGCATTATTCATCAACCAGGCTGTCGGAGCAACGTTAGTGCTGTAGCTGCCTACTGAAGGGTTCGCAGGGTCATAAAACCAGCATGTAATATCGTTAGCAGTGGCGCAGGTTGTTCCCGGAGGACGTAGTTGGATTGAGAAATTTCCTACCCAGGTGTCCTGATCACTTTCTACACGTACAAAAAATGTTTCTGCAACGTTACAAGGTCGTCCTGAAATAAAGAGATAAGGGTTACCGGGGGAGCTGCCATTGCTGGCGTCATCGGCAGCCACTAATGTAAAGGCTCCGCATGAGCCGGTATAGACAGCCATTTGGGTTGTAAATGTGCTGGGACATGTATTGTTGATCAGCAATTCGAAAGAGGTGATACCAACTGGTTTTGTTAAGGTATACCAAACGTCATTTGAGTATGTGGTTGCGGGCCATGCAGCTGGTCTTGGTGGGTTAACTGCTGCCATGGTAATTTGTTTTGACATCACCAGTGTCTGGTTGTTCAGTGTAGTGATCGCTCCCGGATTAAAGGCAAGTGCAGATGGAGCGTTACAACTGTCATTCACCGGGTTACCTGCAACCGGAGCCCATGTGAAAAGCTGGTTGGTTGTAGTTTTGGTTGAAACTGTATTAAACAAAACTGATTTTCCCCAAGAAACCCCTGCAG
>CAYMMN010000047.1:0-14376 GCA_964391495.1 uncultured Flavobacteriales bacterium
TTCGTCGGTATATGGCTTTGTGGTCAGTACCGTGAAGAATAAATTAATTTAAAGAATGAGCTTTCAGAAAGTTTCATGAATGCCAGACAACAAGTATTGGATTCCATGCTTGTTCACGACTTTATCAATCCATTGCTTGCGAAAAAAGAAGGTTTTAAAATTCACGTTGATTCAAATTCAATTCCGGAACCTCCAACCGTCATTGAACACAAAATAAAATTACCTGCCAACTTCAATAAAATTTCCGGAGATTCAATTATTACTGTTATCAGCGACAGCGATGGCAACCGCCGCAAAAACACGGTCACATTCATCCACAAAAGTGATTCGACAAAAGATTTTTTACTCAAAGGTGTAAAGTTGATTGTAAAAGAAGTTTCTACATCCGACGGAAACATTCACTCCATTGAACAATCCATTTATGCCAATGCGGATACTTCACTATTTAAAAATCTTGTTCGCGAAGACTTCCTGCGCAAACATTGGACCTTTAATACCAAATGGACTGCTGAAGGAGAATCCGATAGCACTGGACCAACTCTTCCTGGAACATTGCTCATAAACATGAAAGAATCGCCTTTGTCCTATGGAATCACGATCAGCGATTTTTCATTTTATCTTCTGAAAAAAATATCCCCACAAATAATGTTTGGCTTGATAATGGTGGCTGTTACCGGTCTTGCCTTTTTATTTTCTTACAGATCATTGCGGAAACAATTTCTGCTGAACAAACTGAGGGCCGACTTCATTGATAATATTTCACATGAACTCAAAACACCGGTATCCACGGTAAAAGTTGTAGTTGAAGCTCTTCAGGATCCTGATATCCGCAAACAGGATCTAAAAACTACTGAATACCTCGACATGGCCTCCAGAGAAATTACACGACTGGAGTCACTCATTGCAAAAGTGCTGAATACTTCCCTGCTCGGAGAAGAGATCCAATCACTTGATCTGAAAGAATTAAATCTCAATGAGCTGATCAATGAGGTGATCACATCCTTTAAAGTACATGCAACAGGTTCAAATGCAAAAATTACTTTCAGTTGCAACGGGGAAAATTTTACTTACTCCGGTGACACGGTGCATTTACAGGGCGCCATTCTGAACATTCTCGACAATGCAATAAAGTATTCCGGAGAAAATCCATTGGTATCTGTTCAGCTCGAGCAAACAAATTCAGGGTTTTCAATCTTTATCCGCGACAATGGCCCGGGAATAAATGAAAAATACAAGGACAAAATTTTCGATAAATTTTATCGCGTTCCTATGGAAGGCGGACACAAGGTGAAAGGCCATGGACTTGGTCTCAGTTATACTGCAGCGGTCATTCAACAACATGGTGGAACAATATCTATTGAGAATATAAAAGAAGGCGGCGCTTGTTTCCATATTCAACTTCCGAAAGTCAACTAATGAAAACGAAGATTCTATACGTAGAAGACGAGCCCTTCCTTGGAAAGGTTGTAAAAGAAACCCTTGAATTCCGGGGTTTTGATGTGATGTTACGGGCAGATGGGAATGAAATGACTGCTATTCTCAATTCCTTCTCTCCTGATATCTGCGTTTTGGATGTGATGCTGCCCGGTACAGACGGATTTACATTGGGGAAAAGCATCAGAGAACTTTATCCCAGACTTCCAATTATTTTCCTTACTGCAAAAAGTCAAACCGAAGACATTATCAAAGGTTTTGAATCCGGAGGAACAGATTATATCAAGAAACCATTCAGTGTTGAAGAATTAATGGTAAGAATCCAAAACCAGCTTCGTATTAATTCTCCGGGCACTGTAGTAAATTCTGTTCAGGATAAAATTAAACTGGGATCACTCGTATTTATTCCGGGAAAATATGAATTGCATTCATCGGATAGAGTAATCTTACTCTCCAATCGCGAAGCTCAAATACTCGACATTCTGGTTGCAGCTCAAAATCAGGTAGTCGACCGCAAAATTTTGCTTAAAAAAGTCTGGGGCGACGATTCCTTTTTCAATTCAAGAAATCTGGATGTCTACATCCGCAAATTGCGGGAACACCTGAGTGTCGATCCTCAACTCAAAATTATCACCCTGAAAGGAACCGGCTACAACTTCATTGTTCCACCGAACAAGTAGTTTCTATACCGCTACTTCCATCCTGGATTGCTCTGCGCGCAGTGCTTCTTCCGAGCGATCATACAACTGGTAAGCTTCACACAGCCAGTCATCAATTTTGTCGAGATGCTGTTGTTTGTCGATTGAATTTTCAATGCGACTGAGTAGATTTTTCAACAGTTTCATTCCCATTGAATCCACGGAAGGTTTCATCTTGTGAATGTTCTTCCGAACTTTTTCCATTTCACCGTTTTTATGACTGCGTTTTATTTGCTCGATCAAAGGCTGTGATGTTTCGAAAAACATGTTGATCATATTCATCACAAACACACGATTTCCCCTCGACATTTTCTTCAGGAAGGATAAATCAACCAATGGCTCCGTGTCAGAAAGATCCAGGGTTCCTTTTTCAGGCTTGTTGTTTTCAGCTACTTGTTGGATCTGCACTCCTTTTCGGTTGTACAAAAGATTTGAAACTTTATTGTACAACTGCTGAGGATCGAAGGGTTTCGCGATGTAATCGTCCATACCGGCTTCGATACAATTCTCATGATCACCCTTAATCGCGTTCGCTGTCATGGCAATGATCGGAATGCTGCGCAATGGTTCGGAAAGTTTGGTTCTGATAAATTTCGTAGCACCAATACCACTGAGAATCGGCATTTGAACATCCATAAGAATAATGTCATAAGGCTTGTTCATCACCATATCAATGGCCACTTTACCATTTTTTGCTACATCGATTTCAAAACCCCATTCTTTCATCAGAGAGGTAGCATACATTTGGTTGTATTCGTGGTCCTCCGCCAGCAACACACGTACTGATCCGCTTTTCAGCTGACGTATTTCGATGTTCTTTTCTTCATGCAAGTCGAACTGCGTTCCGCGTTCAAAACACAATTCAAAATTAAATGAAGTACCCATGTTCACACGGCTTTGTACTTCAATCACACCACCCTGCAATTCGACCAGTTTCTTACTGATAGACAATCCAAGACCTGTGCCGCCATATTTACGACTCACACCCACATCCGCCTGCGTAAAGCTGTCGAAGATCGCGTTCAATTTACCTTCAGGAATTCCGATACCGGTATCCATCACACTAATTTGCACGCGAACCTGATTATCCAATTCCGAAACTTTCTTCACAACAACATTTATTCCGCCCTGTTCTGTGAATTTGATTGCGTTACTCACCAGGTTGATGATGATTTGTGATAAACGAACCGGATCCCCAAGCAATACCGGTTCATCCAGATCTTTTATTTCATAATTCAGGGAAAGTGATTTCTCTGCCGCCGAATAAAGGAAAGAATCCAGAGTTGAAGTAATCAGTTTTTTCATCCTGAAACCAACTTTTTCCAGCTCCAGTTTTCCCGCTTCGATTTTGCTGAAGTCAAGAATGTCGTTGATGATCACAAGCAGATTCTTCGAACTGTTGTGAATCGCTTCCAGGTATTGGTTCTGTTTCGGTGTAAGATCCGTTTTCAGCAGCAGGTTGCTCATTCCAAGAATCGCGTTCATTGGAGTGCGGATCTCATGACTCATGTTTGCAAGGAATTGCTCTTTTGCACGCAGAGATTGCTCCGCTGTTTCTTTCGCTTCCTTCAATTGCGTTTCCATCTGCAAACGTTGCGTGATATCACGGTATTGCCAGAGATGACCGAGATAGGTATTCCCGTCAACAAGGATTGGAATAAAATCTCTTTCCATCACACGTCCGTCGGTAAATTCAATTTTCTCCTGCAGAACCAGTTCCTGTCGGGAAAGAATTTCGTCTATCCTGCTGACAAACCCATCAGGATCCTTGGCAAGATGCATCCATTGTTTAGATGAAGATGTAAAATCGGTGCCCTGTAACTCTGATGGATCTGATGAAATACCGAAGAGTTCACAGAATTTATCGTTTGCGACAACAATTTTTCTTGTTTGATCTTCCACGACGATTCCTGCATTCATATTCCGGATCAGCGTAGTCATCCGGGAAGCGGTAAGAGCAAGTTTTTGGCGAGCCTCCTTTTGTTCAGTGATATCAATGCCGTAACCTATAATGTTCTTCAGATTTCCTGATGCATCGAACACAGGAAAATGTCGGCGCAAATGATAACGCGTTTTACCATCCGGTAAAGAGAATTCTTCTTCAACGTCTTCCGACTGCTTATTTTGTATTGCTTTGAGAATACTGTTTTCACGAATATCCGCAAGAGCAAAATCACGATTGCGGTATTCGCAATATTCTCTCATGTTTTTACCGATAATCCATTTCCTCACTTCGGGATCTTTCACAGCGGCAGGATTCACAAAAAGGTAGCGCTGGTCAGGACCCATCACCGCGATATCCGCCGGCATCTGGTTCAGGATATTTTCGTAAAAATTCTTTTGAGAGACTACCTGTTCCGCGGCAAGATGTTCACGTGTCGTATCGTTCAATGTCCCTGATAAACCAAGGGCATTTGCCATTCTGTCAAAGGTGACTTTCCCGTTGAAATCCATGTAGAGAATTTCTCCGGTTGACGATCTGAATCGCATTCTGAATTGCTTTTCCGATTCATCTTTTCCGATCATGCCCCGGATTAAAAGATACGCCTGCTCTAAATCGTCCTCATGAATAAACTCGGTCATATTTTTACCCAGAGAATCATTCAGATTGTAACCCAATAATGTAGTCCAGGCTTTATTTAAAAAAGTAAAATTTCCTTCACTGTCGGTTTGAAAAACAACCAGCTTCATTTGTTCAACAAGTGAACTGTATTTTATCTGACTTTCTACCAGCAACAACCTGTCCTGTTCACGTTGTTGAATCAATTGCTCCACCAGTTCCGTGAGCAATTCAATGTTTGAATCTTCAATCGAAACATCTTTGTTGGAATAACTGGCCAGCATCGTTGCGGTATTCCGCAGATTCCGCAAAATATTTCTCTGGCGGACAGTTTCCTGTTCCAGTCGGGCATTCGCTTCGGTAAGCTCCCTGGCATTTTGTTCCAGAATTTTATTCTGGTCAAACAAATTTCTTTTGTAATCTTCCAACCTGCTGCTGGTATTCAGCAACAAATCCACTACCTGGTTCGCGACACCTTTCGGGTCGTTGGCAATGGATTCAATAAAATATTTGGTGAGCAGTTCTGTTGTTTGCGAAGCCGGAACTTCGACGAGTTCATTTTCCTGGAGAAGAAAATGTAGAAGTGAACGTTGACCCATATATGAATTGCGCTGGTATTCGTATTTTAATTAATCAAGGAATTGAATAATGCGTATAAGTATTTATTCTGATTCCATTAATGAAAACAGCTATCAGGCTGTCAGTTGTAATTTATTTTCTTTCAGATAACGGTAAATGGTGGATTTACCGACACCAAGTTTCTTGGCGACGAGCACAACATTGTTGTCGTACTTCTCCAGAAAATGTCGGATAATCCGCATCGTGTATTCTTCGAGTGAAGTTTCCTCGAAAGCAAGAGATTGCATAGAACCTGTATTCTCAATCCGAATATCACTTGCTTCGATTGAATTACCGGATGACATGACCGCGCTGAGTTCCACAATCGCTTTCAACTCCCTGACATTACCGGGATAATAATAATGGATCAGCTTGTCCTGAGCTTCCGGTGTAAAACCGATTTTTCCCATCTTGTTTTCCCTGCAAAAAGTATCGAGCAGGTGTTTCGCGATGATCAGTACATCGTGACCACGTTCGCGAAGTGGCGGCAGGAAAATCGGAAGACCAAGCAGACGATAGTACAAGTCCTCACGGAATGTACCCTTGCGAACTTCTTCCTGCAGGTTTTTGTGCGTAGCGATGATTACGCGTACATCTATTTTAATTACTTTATTGGAACCAACTCTGGAAACTTCACGCTCTTGTAAAATGCGAAGCAATTTCGCCTGCAGAGAAAAATCCATTTCACCGATTTCATCCAGAAACAACGTGCCTCCGTCCGCTTCTTCAAATTTTCCCGCGCGTGATGCCATGGCACCGGTGAAGGATCCTTTCTCATGACCAAACAATTCACTCTCGAGCAACTCGCTTGGAATCGCGGCGACATTCACCGCGACAAATGGCTTGGATTTACGATCGGAATGGTAGTGAATCGCTTTTGCGACAAGTTCTTTTCCGGTTCCGGTTTCTCCGCTGATGGAAACAGTAATATTTGTTTTCGCCGCTTTCTCCATCATTCCAAATACCTGGCGAATGGCAGGACTGTTCCCCTGAATTACATTTCCGAATTCGTACTTACGTCCGAGTTCTTCTTTCAGATGATCCACTTCATTGCTCAGTTCAATTTGCTTGCAGATATTTTGAATCCTGTGGAGCAAATGATCGCGGGTATCTTCATCCTTGGTGATATAATCATAAGCTCCCGCGCGCAAAAGTTCAACTGCAGTTCGTACATCTTCCTGATTTGAAATCACAATCACCGGGAGATCCGGGTATTGTGATTTTATCCGCTTCAACAATTCATCACCGTTAAAATCCGGTAAAGAAAAATCAAGCGTGATGATATGCGGCTGTTTGTATAAATTATCCAGCAATTCTTTTCCGGATGAAAATGTGGTCACTTCATAATCCGGGTTCAATGAAATATTGTATTTCAATAATTCCCGGTAAAAGTCATTATCCTCCACAATAAAAATCCTGATTTGCCGAGCGTTTTTCATATGCTTTGATATTTCTGGATACCTTTAAATCAAAATGGATAAATTCCTGTTTTGAGACTAGTTTTACAGAAATAGGAAAAAAAGGTTTGGATTCTGCTCTAAATAAGGAAAGGAATCCAAAAAACAAGCAAGAAAACTCTGAGAGCCAAAGGTTTAGATTACTTTTTGGCAGAAAGAATCTGCGAAAATGAAATAAAAAATGAGTATTCCGTTTGGGAACACGCTTATATATATAGTATTCAATAAATCATCACTCCCAGGCAACTCTAAAACCTATACTATTCTGAAAAGTACCATTTGAATATGTCCCGAGTTCAGGAATCTTCATGGTTTCGATACCGGGTCTCATTTCGTAGAAAATATGCAGTCGTTTCCAAAACTCACTTCTTCTGGCTAATCTGAAATCAATTCCAAGCGGAATGTAAACAGTCAGGTTTGTTGTACTTCCATTGCTAAAAACTTCCCGTTTGTTTCTATCGTAGTCACTATAATATGAAGAAATGGTGCCGTCAGAACTTTTCATCTCCGTTTTGAGGTACGAATAGTAATTTATTTCAGTATTGGCATTAAGAGAAGCTCCCGCGGTAATTCCTATACCTCCATAGACCGACCAGCGTGATTGCGGATTGGTGCGAAACAACAAATTAGCATCAAACTGAATGAGCTGTGTTTTGTAACGCATGGTGATATTACTTCTTGTCACCGAATCGATAACATACGTTTCTCCTGTCTGACCTGAAATCAAGGTATCAGAAGTCTTCACTTCCTCCTGTTCAAAATCTCCGGAGAAAATCGTTCCTCCGCTATAGGTAATGCCGAGTCGTAAAAGCGGGTTCGATTTGTAAGCGGTTTTTTGATGATCGCGAAAACGAAGACCGAGCTGAGCGGAAAACAAACCTTTCACTCTGATCCACAATCTTGAGTTTCGGGAGAAATCCCAGATTTCAGAATTCAAAAACACGGAATGTTTTGCAAGTTCTTTGAAATCCTCTATCGTTCCGGTTCTTGGACCGCCGCTGATGAAACCTGTTTGAATAAATGCATCTTGTACAGCGATGGGAGATACCTGTTGGTTATCTGTTTCCTGCGCCATGGAAATGTGAATGACTCCAAGAAAGAACAGAGCGATCAGAAATCCGGTTTTCATTTTTTCGATTTTGAATTTTAAAAATGCAAACAGCACGACAAAAACAAATACCAATACTCAATTACAATGGAATATTGCCGTGTTTTTTTCTTGGCAATTTTGCGACTTTATTTTCGAGCATTTTAAATGCCGTGATCAGTTTTTTCCGTGTGTCTGCCGGACGAATAACTTCATCCACGTATCCGTGTTCCGCTGCTTTATAAGGATTCGCGAAAAGTTCATTGTACTCCAGTTCTTTCTCCTTGAGTTTTGCTTCCGGATCTTTTGCTTCGGAAATTTCTTTTTTGAAAATAATTTCCGCCGCACCTTTTGCTCCCATCACAGCGATCTCAGCGGTAGGCCAGGCATAATTCATATCCGCGCCGATGTGTTTTGAATTCATCACATCATAAGCTCCGCCATAGGCTTTACGTGTAATCACGGTAATTCTTGGTACTGTCGCTTCACAAAAGGCATACAGCAGCTTTGCTCCGTTTGCAATAATACCGTTCCATTCCTGATCGGTGCCCGGAAGAAATCCAGGAACATCTTCAAACACCAGCAAGGGAATATTAAAGCAATCACAAAAACGTACAAAACGTCCGGCCTTCGTCGAAGCGTGAATGTCAAGCACGCCCGCAAGATGCGCAGGTTGATTGGCAACAATGCCAATACTCTTACCGGCAAGTCGCGCAAAACCTACGATGATATTTTCAGCAAAATCTTTGTGCACTTCAAGAAATGATCCTGCATCCACGACCGAACGAATGACATCATGCATATCGTAAGGCTGATTCGGTGTATCCGGAATCAGGTTGTCGAGTTCAGGTCGTGATTCATCCCCGGCTTCATAGGGAACAGATGGCGGTTGCTCTTCACAATTCTGAGGAATGTAACTCATCAGATTTCTGAGCAGGTTGATGCATTCGAGTCCGTTCACACAGGTAAAATGCGTCACTCCCGATTTGGTCGCGTGCGTTACCGCTCCACCCAATTCTTCTGAGGTCACGTCTTCATGTGTAACTGTCTTCACCACGTTCGGACCGGTAACAAACATGTAGGAATTATTTTCCACCATCATGATAAAATCAGTGATGGCCGGAGAATACACAGCGCCACCGGCACATGGTCCCATGATGGCTGAGATCTGAGGTATAACACCGGAAGCAAGCGTGTTCCTGTAAAAAATGTCAGCATAACCGCCGAGTGACACCACACCTTCCTGGATCCGTGCGCCACCGGAATCGTTCAGACCGATAACCGGAGCTCCGTTTTGCATGGCAAGATCCATGATGCGGCAGATTTTTTTTGCGTGCGTTTCCGATAAGGAACCTCCGAAAACTGTAAAGTCCTGTGCAAAGACGTACACAATTCTACCATTGATGGTACCGTATCCGGTAACTACACCATCGCCCAGGTATTTTTCATTCTCCATTCCGAAATCCGTGGCCCGATGTGTTACCAGCATTCCAATTTCTTCAAAGCTGCCCTCGTCAAGCAGAAAATGTAAGCGCTCACGGGCAGTAAGTTTTCCTTTCTTATGCTGGGCTTCGATACGCTTTTTTCCACCACCTAATTTGGCTTCTTCTATTTTCCCTTCAAGGGTCTTCAACTTTGAACTCATAGTGTTTGAATTGAGAGGACGAATATAAGGAATAAGCAGGGAAAGGTGAAGGAGTGGGGGGTGAAGTGTGGGTGTGGGTGTGGGTGTGAGTGTGGGTGTGAGTGTGGGTGTGAGTGTGGGTGTGAGTGTGGAGGAGTGTGGTATTGAAAAATTTGAGCATATTGGATGATGAAATGTGTTCTTTATTGATTCCCACAGCAATATTCACACTTCGCACTCACACTCACACTCACTCTTCGCCCTTAACTTCCCGATATTTCCCCGCTTTTCGTATTTTCGCCACATGAAAGAAATTGTAGTCAGCGGCATTCGAAGTACGGGCAATCTGCATCTGGGAAATTATTTTGGAGCTATGCAAAATTTTATCAAGATGCAGCATGAATACACTTGTTTCTTTTTCATCGCGGATTACCATTCGCTGACCACTCATCCCACTCCTGCGGATTTACATACGAATGTAAAACAGGTCCTGGTTGAATACCTTGCCTGCGGACTGGATCCGGAAATTTCCACACTCTATATACAAAGTGATCTTCCGGAAGTTGCCGAGTTGTACCTCCTGCTCAATATGAATTCGTATGTGGGCGAACTCGAACGTTGCACTTCGTTCAAGGAGAAAATTCGTAAACAACCTGATAATATCAACTCCGGTTTGCTTACATATCCGGTATTGATGGCCGCTGACATTTTAATTCACCGAGCACTGAAAGTACCTGTGGGAAAAGACCAGGAACAACACCTGGAGATGGCCAGAACTTTTGGAAATCGTTTCAACCGTTTGTACAAATGTGAATTGTTTCCGGAACCCTATGCTTTCAATTTCGGAACACAACTGGTGAAAATTCCGGGTCTCGACGGCTCAGGAAAAATGGGTAAAAGTGAAGGAGAAGGAAATGCAATTTTCCTGGCTGACTCACCTGAAGTGATTCGTAAAAAAGTGATGCGCGCCGTGACCGACAGCGGTCCAACTACTGAAAATCAGGAAAAACCTGAAGTGATTAAAAATATTTTTCAGCTCATGCAGGCTGTTTCTTCTCCTGATACACTCGCCTTTTTCGAGGAGAAATACAATACCATGCAGATTCGCTATGGTGATATGAAAAAACAGCTCGCTGAAGACATGATCAAATTTACCGAGCCTTTTCGCCTAAAAATCAATGAATTGAGTGGAGATGAGGCCTTCATTCACAAGATCGCCAGCCGTGGAGCAGAAAAAGCCCGCGAAAGCGCTTCCGCAACCCTCCGGGAAGCACGACATGCCATCGGAATTCGTCATTTTTAACCAATTCTCTAAACTTTATTGAATTTTAATTGTTTATCATTCAGTTATTTAGACATTTAAAATAATTTATATGTTGTAACATCTATTGTTATAACGTATATTTGTACTCGAATTCAAAAAAGCAATCATAAAATCTAAATCTTAACCAAATGAAAAAAGCACTCTTATTTCTAACTGCGATCACACTCTCTGCGAGTTCATTTGCGCAAAACTGGAAAATTGATCCTTCCCACACCAAAATCCATTTCAACACGAAATACCTCGTGATTTCTGACGTGGAAGGTGAATTCAAAAAATTTGACGGAACATTTACTTCAGCGAAAGCTGACTGGTCGGATCTTCAACTGACAGTAACAGCGGATGTCAACAGTATCACTACTGAAAACGACATGCGCGATAAGCACCTGATGTCTGATGATTTTTTCAATGCTGAAAAATATCCGACTATCAAATTTGTAAGCACCGGAATTAAAAGTCTGGGCAACAATAAATATGTTCTCTCCGGTACACTTACCATCCGTGACGTAACGAAGAATGTTGAAGTTCCTCTTGTGTATGGTGGTACTGTAAAAGATCCTTGGGGAAATGTAAAAGCTGGTTTCAAAGCTACCGGTACAATCAACCGCAAAGATTACGGTTTGAAATACGCGAATGCCGCGGCAACAGGCGAAGCTGTTGTAAGTGACAATGTAGATTTTACTATCGATGCTGTTCTTATCAAACAATAAATTCAAATAACATGAAAATGCCGGTAAGCTGCTTCGTGTGGTTTACCGGCATTTTGCTATCCTGCCATGAAACAATTTCTCGTTACCTCCAGGTTACCCGAAGAATTCACACAAGAATTTCTTTCGCTGATTCCGATGCAACGATCAACTGTAAATCGTTTGATGAATAAAGGAATCATACTTACCTATTCACTTGCAGCCGACAGAGGCCGTCTGTGGATTACACTGGAAGCCGAATCTGAAGTCGAAGTGATTCAGATTCTGAGTGAGCTTCCACTGATCCGTTACATGCGTCCTGAAATCGCGGAACTGCTTTTTCATCACAATCTGTCTTTCATGCTGCCGCATCCATCCTTGAATTAATTTAAAAAAATCTCATGTTAAAGTTCCAGCAACCTGTAGTAGTCACGAATGACGGCGGCAAGTATATCACTAAAGTAGAAACCGGTCGTGTTACATTATATGGTGATGAGCCGGTGGAGAAAGGCGGAGAGGACAAGGGAGCTACTGCGCATCAGCTTTTTCTGGCATCGCTGGGAACCTGCACTGCCATAACAGTACGTATGTACGCGGAAAGAAAAGAATGGGATGTTCAAAAAATAACTGTCAGTCTTAATCTCGAAAAAGTGAATACTGACGGAATCGAAAAAACAATCATCTACAAACAGGTTTCTCTCGAAGGAAATCTTGATGAAAAACAAAGAGAAAGATTGTTGTTTATCGCCGATAAATGTCCTGTTCATAAAGTCTTGTCCGGCCCAATTGAAATCCGTGAAATGGAATAACAAAACCATGAAAGAAATCACTCTAAAATACACAAAGGAAGATCTCACTGTTATCTGGAAACCACATCTCTGCATTCATTCCACAAAATGTTTCAGGGGTCTGCCTTCCGTTTTCAATCCCTCAGCAAGACCATGGGTTACACCCGAAGGTGCCACGAAAGATGAAATCATTCAACAAATTAAAGCCTGCCCTTCCGGTGCGCTCTCATTCACACAATTAAAAAAAGAAGAAACTATGGAAAATTCAAATGTACAAATCACAGTCGTTGACAAAGGACCCTATCTTGTAAAAGGTAAGGTTGTACTTGTAAATAAAGATGGAACTGAGGACACAAAAGATGGCAATATCGCATTGTGCCGTTGCGGCTTATCGAAGAACAAACCATTCTGTGATGGAACACACAGAACAACAGACGTGTTACATCATTGATTGATTTTTGAAGCGCCATTTAGGTCTTAAACAAAATCGCTTACAATATCTGAATCAAATGCTCATCACTCCTCCCCCAATACATTCATTCATCTCCGATCGAAAAAGTATTCGTGCTTTTAATCCGAAACCGATGAATGACGAAACCGTTTATCAGTTGTTTGAAGCGGCGCGATGGGCACCTTCCGCCTTCAATGAGCAACCCTGGAGATTTATTATTGCACGCAGAGAGAACGAAACAGAATTTCAGAAAATGCTGGACGTTCTCTCCCCCTCCAACCGCAATTGGGCGAAGAATGGAAGTATTCTTATTCTCACCATCGCCAAACTGTATTCAGATTATAACCACCTTCAAAATCGCCATGCCTTGCATGATGTAGGGCTGGCCGTTGGTAACCTGTCTGTTCAGGCCACTTCCATGGGACTTGCCCTGCATCAGATGGGCGGTTTTGAAAATGTTAAAGCAAGGGAATTTTACCAAATCCCTGAAGGATTTGAACCAATAAGTATTATTATTGTCGGCTTTCCCGGCAATATCGAATTACTTCCGGATGCACTTCGAATGCGTGAACTAAAAGAAAGGGTACGCATGCCGATAGAAGACATTGTCTTTTCAGGTACATTTGGCAAGGGAGATTCAATACTTCATAAAACTTTCTGAAATCATGAAAACGCTTTTACATCCCGCAAACGAAAGAGGCCATGCGAATCACGGATGGCTCGACGCTCACCATAGCTTTAGTTTTGCCTCCTGGTACGATCCGGCAAAAGTTCATTTTGGAATGTTGCGTGTATTGAATGATGATATCGTTGCAGGCGGGCAAGGCTTCGGCATGCATCCGCACAACGATATGGAAATTATCACCATCATTCTTGAAGGAGCATTGGAACACAAAGACAATATGGGAAATGGATCTGTCATCCGCCCGGGCGATGTGCAGGTGATGAGTGCAGGAACAGGTGTGTTCCATTCTGAATTTAATCCCTCACCTACAGACCGCACCAACTTGTTTCAACTCTGGGTATTTCCCAAAGAAAACGGGATCTCTCCACGTTACGATCAGAAAACATTTGATCCCGCTGAACGGATTAACAAAATTCAAACAGTCGCTTCCGGATTCAAAAAGAAAGACGAACTCTACATTCATCAGGATGCCGCTTTATCTTTGAGTAATCCGGAGGCCGGAAAGAGTATTCAATATTCCATGCTGAAAAAAGGGAACGGCGCATATGTAATGGTGATCAGCGGAAAAGTAAATATTGCCGGGAAGGACCTTGAACGCAGGGACGCTATCGGAATCTGGGAAACTGAGTCCTTTGAAATCACTGCTCCGGAAAGAGCTGAAATACTCATCGTTGAAGTTCCAATGAATTAAATAATTGTAATTAAAAATATAATGTACTTTTCACGCATTTTGAAATCCTTGAATCACTTTTGAATCTTAAATGCAAACAATAGCCATGAAATTAGAAGACGAAATCGTTCAGAAAAATTTTCGTTCTGAGGCCCATAAACTGGGAGTGAATCTGATTTTCACATTTAACTGGGTAAACAATTACCATGGTTGTCTGATGAAAAAATACGGACTCACTTCACAACAGTTTAATATACTTCGAATCCTAAGAGGGCAGCAACCCAATCCGGCAAACAT
>CAYMMN010000048.1:0-14041 GCA_964391495.1 uncultured Flavobacteriales bacterium
CTCCTTCCTGCAACCACATTTTTTGGATGGCAATTTTGAAACGTCGGTGTATCCTCCAAGCATTTTCTATAATTCTTTCTACAATGCTTGAACTCCTCCGGAGTTATTTTACAAGTAATTCAATTCTGGAAATGCAGATTCTTACAATTCTGCAAAACAAAAATTACAGAATTCCGGTTGGATGCGGTTTTGAGAAAACCTTCATCCATTTCGCAGCACAACTGTTCTCGGCAAGGTATTGACGAATTAGCCTAAATTTACTATCATTGAAGTCCATTGATAAATGGATTCGAATCTATTTTATAATTTTATTTATAACTCAAATGAAATACTTCTACCTCTTTCTGATCCTTTGCTCGTTTCATTTTCAATCCCTGGCACAAAAAACCGGACGCGTCTTTCTTCCTCCAATCAGCGAATCAACTCCTGAATGGTTTAAAGTATTCTATAATCCTTCTTTCCCTGAAGGATTAAATCTGCAAACCCTTGATCAGGAAGCTACACGTTATAAAAACGCAACAAGCCGCCTCAGAGGTAAAACAGATATTGATGATCCAAGTGGTGGTGAAGCTTCCGAAGATGAATACCTCCGCTATTACAAACGCTGGAGAATGTCTGCTGCAACAAAACTTGGCCCGAACGGAACTATTCGTCCTGAAAAATTAACTCCTGTTCAACGCCGTGAACATTCATCGAACAACAACAACCAGCGAAACTCTTCTTCCGCTGTTGCTTCCTGGTCGATTGTCGGACCAAAAACCATGCGTCCACTCGAACAGGACAACCCGGCTCAACCTGTAGTGAGTTCTCAAACGAATATCTACACCTGCGCTTTCGCTCCATCCAATACGGATATCGTTTATGCCTGTCCTGAATCGGGTGGCATTTACAAAACCACCGACAAAGGTTTGAATTGGAATTGTGTCAGTAATGAATATCCATTTTCCGAATTTTACAGTATCGTCGTGGATCCAAACAATCCGGATCTTGTTTATGCCGGAAGAAACAACGCAATCGCATGGACCAATAACGGAGGTATAACCTGGAATGATGTTGTAGTTCCGTTTGGCCTTGTTAATCAACTGCTGATCCAGCCTGGAAATACGTCTCATCTTTTCGCGGCAGCGGAACACGGTTTGCTTGAGTCCGTCGACAATGGCCAAACCTGGAACAATGTTGCAGGGATTTCTGATTTCGTTTTCGATATTCAATACAAACCATCTAACGACAATGTTCTTTATGCATTGGTGCAACAGGGAACTTTTATCGAATTCTGGAAATCGGATGATAACGGACAATCATTTTCACCAAGTCTGAACGGATGGACCGGCAAAGGCATCACCGACGCGGGTGCTGCCAGACTCACAGTAACACCAGCCGATAGCAACAGAATTTACGCGGTGCTTTTAGGGAACAGCCCTTCTCCTCAGGTTCCGTTTATTTTCAAAAGTATGGATGGAGGAATCAGTTGGGATACAACCTGCACCGGTGGCACTGACTTTACAGGCAGCTATAATTTACCACTGGGCATGAGCAACGGACAAGGCTATTACGATCTTGCCATTCTCGCTAATCCTTTAAACGCGGATGAGGTTTTGGTTGGCACTACTTCCATGTACAAATCCACTGATGGCGGTGCAACTTTTCTTGCAACAGGAGGATATGCAGGACCTATTCAAATACATCCTGATATCCAATGGATGGCCTCCAATGGAACTGAAACATGGGTAGCAACAGACGGTGGAATGAATTTCTCAACAGATTTTTTCAGTGATCCAAATAATTTTTCAAGTCGTACAGATGGTGACTTTGGCACAGAGTTGTGGGGATTCACTCAGGCCTGGAATGAAGATATCGTCGCGGGAGGTCGTTATCACAATGGAAATGTTGTTGTCAGCGAAAATTATCCGGGCGGTGCTGGTATCTACGTGTACGGTGCTGAATCCGCGACAGGTTATTATATGTACGGTCGTGAACGACACATTGCATTCAGTGATGTAGGAGGAATGGTTGTACCGGATTCTGTGGACGGACCAATTTCCTGGTTCTCGTATACAAAATATCCCAACGAAGATTATTACGGATACGATGTAAGCAATCTTGCCTTCTGGCCATCTTGCTACATGCGTCTTTATACAGGACAGGATCAAATGCTATGGCGGTCTGATGATGGAGGCGATCTTTGGAGCACAGTACATGTTTTCTCTCCTGAACGTGTGAAAAAATTCGAGTTCTGCCGTACACATCCGGCAAATATCTATCTCGCAACGGATGCGAATCTTTACCATTCTACGGATACAGGAAGCACCTGGACCACGCTAACCTTACCACCGGGCGCGAATATTTCGCTATTAAGACTGGCTGTCTCTGCGACAGATTCAAATACTTTGTGGATAGCTTCGCCTTACAATCCGGCAGGACAAAGAATTTTTAAATCAACAGATGCAGGTCAGAGCTGGACCAACCAAACGACTGCAATCATGGATCTGGAAAATGTAATTGCACTTTCAGCACAGGCAGGTACCGATGATGGTATTTATTGTTTTGAAGAACATGGTAAATGTTTTTACAGAAACAACAGCATGACAGATTGGGTTGAATACAACGACAGTCTGCCTGCCAATATTTATACAATGTATGCTTCTCCTTTTTACAGAGACAGTAAAATAAGAATTGGTTGTAACAAAGGATTCTGGCAGGTTCCGTTCTACGAGCCTTCATCATTGATCGCTCAACCTACTGCGAATACGTTGTACTCCTCTTGCTCAGATGACACAGTTTACTTCAATGACTTTTCTGTATTCGATCACGATCAGGCGACTTGGTCATGGAATTTTAGTCCGGCACCACTGTATGTGAGCGCAAGCAATGTTCCCAATCCTGTTGTCCTATTTGGAAACGCAGGAATAAAAACAGCCACTTTGACAATCTCCAACTCCTCAGGTTCGGATACCCGATCCATGATATTGGAAATCGGAAATGATTGTGATGCAGATACTGTTCCTGGAAATTGTCTGAGCATTGATCCCAGCGGCGGTTGGTCACAACAATACAGTGGTTTCAATATTCAGTCAAATACATTTACCATAAGTTGCTGGATAAAACCCGATACTATCGAAAACGACTGGACCGGAATCATCATGAATGGCGGACCTAACCCACGGTCAGGTCTGAACTTCAATTATCAAAACAGAATCGGTTACCATTGGGCTGAATCTCCGCAGTCTTACAATTGGTGGAGCGGTCCGGTTGCGCCGGTGAATGAGTGGAGTCACGTCACTTTAGTTGTTACTCCTGACAGCGCGACGGTTTATCTCAATGGCGTCCCCTACTCCAATGTTCAACCACAGCCGTTGGCAAATATGGATGATCAGCCTTTTACAGTCGGCGCGGATTTAGCTTTCAGCGATCGAAATTACAGAGGACAAATCGACGAAGTATGTTTTTACAATCGCCCGCTGAGTACGCAGGAGGTTCGTGAACTGATGAATCTGACAAGAAATAATCCGAACGCTGGATCCATACCCCAGACAGATACATCACTCATTGGATATTATCAATTCAATGAACTGGTGTCCGGTCAGATTATGGATCACGCAAGAAGAAATCCTTTATCCGCGGTGATCAGCGCGAATGTGAATTCTGCTTCTACTGTTCCTGTTGGTGGTGGCTGTGTAGAAACTCAAACCGTCAATTCCCCGGGAGTTTATGATTATTCCGTTCCGGGTGTTGAGCTAAATTTCCCTTCTGGTGGAAATGTTCCGCAAGGGGATGTTGTGGTCACACGATTGAATGTTTCTCCTGATCAGCAAGCATTCACAGGTACACCGATAGCATCGCGTTGGCCGTATTATGTCATTCGCAATTATGGGCAAAACACAAGCTTCAATGCATTGGACAGTATTTTGTTCCGGAATCAAAATCCTGTTTCTCCCTCTTTGACTGCTGATCCTTCGCAAATAAAAATGTATCGCCGGTCTGCAAATGCGGAAGGAAACACCTGGTCAACACCAATCGATTCAGCGACACAGATTGTTTCCGCGGCCGGGTTCAGCGATTTTCATTTTGCAAACGGGAACACACTTTCCGAATTCGGTCAGTTCTCCTTTGGTTTTGACAGCACCTTTGTCATCACAGCTCTTGAAGACACACCCGTCAATATTGCAGGACTGAAATGTTATCCAAACCCATCGTATGGAGGCTGGGTCACATTCATGATGGAAGAAGCATACGCTTCAAAAGATCTGCGTGTTCAGTGCATCAACAATTGCGGGCAAGTAGTGAAAGAACTATTTCTGCATGGATCTCTGGCGGGAACAGAATATCATTTTCATCTGAACCAGCCCGGAGTATATCTGGTCAACTTTTGCTTCAGCGACGGTAAATCGATTCAACGGAAACTTGTTGTGATGGAATGAAGAATAATTTCTGATTAAAATTGTTTGTGAATCATCGTGCGGTGTCTTTTTTGGGCTCAGGTGCTTATTGAAGAAAATCCTGCATAAATCTGATTCCTGTCTTAGTTGAACAGGCTTAATCTCTAATTTAGCAGAAAATAAATCTCATGTCAAACAACAGTGTCTCCCTTCACCGTGTGCTTACAGCATCTCCTGAAAAAGTTTATCGCGCATTCACCGATGCAAATGCAATAGCTTCGTGGCTTCCTCCGTATGGCTTTTTATGTGTCGTTCACAATATGGATGTAAAAGTTGGCGGAAATTTCAGAATGTCATTTATAAATTTCGGTACCGGCAACGGACATTCCTTTGGCGGCGAATATCTTGACCTGAAGCCGAATGAGTTCATCAGATATACCGATAAATTTGACGATCCGAATTTACCCGATGTAATGACTACATCTGTCTGGCTGAAAAAAGTTCTTTGCGGTACAGAAATAAAAATTCTTCAGGAAAATATCCCGGCCATGATTCCTGCAGAAATGTGCTACCTCGGCTGGCAGGAATCTCTTGAAAAACTGAAAAAGCTGGTCGAGCCGGAAATTCCGGATCAGCAATGATTAATTAGCAAATGGTTCAGATATCCCGGCTGATGATGTGTATAACGAAATCAGGCGGGATTGTTCATTGTTTTCCATGGTCATGACTTTTTTATTTCATTAATCTCTACTTATAAAAACAACATATCTTCGAAGAAAATAATTTCTATGCGGCACTGTCTTTTTCTGTACATCTTACTTCATATCTTTTCTCCAACAAAAGCTTCCACGGGATGGACTCAGCTTGCATCCTTTACACCCGGAGCGCGGTCAGGAAGTGCTTCATTTGTATTGAATGGAAAAGGATACCTGACATCCGGATACGGTCAGTTTACAGGATTACAAAATGATTTATGGCTTTATGATCCTTCGCTGGATACTTGGTCACAAATGGCGAGCTATCCGGCTGCCGGTCGTTACGGCCCTACCACTTTTTATACTGCGGCAAATGCCTATGTGCTTCTTGGCTATGACGGAAACGGAATGCTGAACGATATGTGGCAATATACCGCAGGCACAAATTCCTGGTTACGAATGCCCGATTTTCCCGGAGCACCACGAGAATATGCAGCCGGATTTTGCCTGGCAGGTAATGGATATGTTGGTTTAGGAACCGACGCGACAGGAACCGGATTGAATGATTTTTACAAATTCAGCATTGGTTCACAGTCATGGTCCGCCAAAGCGGATTATCCCGGAATACCCGGAGCACCATCGATTAGTTTTGCTGCAAATAATTTTGGAATCGTTGGTATGGTTGAAGGAAATAATGATTGCTGGAAATACAATTACTCCAATAATACCTGGACGGCACTTTATGATTTTCCGGGAACAAGCAGAGAACATGCCGTTTCATTCAGCAATGATACTATTGGTTATGTCGGTGGTGGTGAATATTTATCTTCAGACCTGCATGATTTTTGGCAATACGACAGAGCATCCGACAACTGGATAGAAATGCCGGATTTTACCGGGGGTTATCGTTCCTACATGTGTGGTTTTGCAATCGGTTCAAAAATTTATTCTGGTACCGGACACAACAATACAACCGGATTTGATTACGCTGATTTCTGGTCATGCGATGCAGCGCCTGTAAGCCGATGGGTTCGTCAGGATAGTTTGCCTTCCACTCCCCGCGAACTTGCAACAGGATTTGTTATTGGAAATGAAGCATACATAGGAACCGGTTACAAAGGATACGTAACAACCAATCTCATGTTGGATGATTTCTGGAAATGGAATGAAACAACAAATACATGGACGCAACTTGCCAGTTTCTCAGGCGGGAAACGTGACAATGCAATCTCATGTTCTATTGGTAACAAAGGTTATCTTGGATTTGGAAGAGATGAAAATGGAATTTGGAAAAATGACTGGTGGGAATATAATCCTGCGAACAATAGCTGGACTCAAAAAAATGATTTCAGTGGTGGGCCTCAACTTGTTCCGCTCGCTTTTTCAATCGGATCAAAAGGATACATGTACGAAGGTGGTTATGACGATGAATTCTGGGAATACGATCCTGTTGCGGATAGCTGGACAGCAAAGTCTCCGTTTCCGATGGGCATTCGTCCGGGAATGTGCTCATTTGTGATTGGCACAAAAGCGTATTTATACGGAGGAAGAGATCAGGCGGGTTATTACAGTGAACTTTGGGAATGGGACCAGAATTCAGATACATGGACAAGACGCGCAGATATGCCGGGGATTGCACGTAACGGAGCTGCTGCATTTACAATCGGCAACTTTGGTTTTGTGGGCACCGGTTACAATCTTGGTTCCAAAAAAGATTTTTATCGATATAATCCTTTTCTGGATTCCTGGACGAGGATCGCAGATTGCTCAGGGATTACACGTTACAATGCAATCGGTTTTTCGATTGGCCTGCATGGTTATGTAATCACCGGTCGTACAAGTCCGACGACTTATCTCAGTGATTTCTGGCAATACTCTGATTCGTCTTTATTGACTCTTTCGGTTCCAGAAAAAAATTTCGCAGACGATGCATTTGTTTTTCCTAATCCTGGTTCCGGTAAATTCTCAATTCATGGTCAGAAAGGAATGAAAGATGTAAAGGTATTTGACGCGCAGGGAAAACTGGTACTGAATTCAGCTGCGATTGAATCTCAACTGGACTTAACCGATCTGCCAACGGGAATTTATACAGTGGTGCTGTCGGATGGAAAGGTGCGAAAGATGAATAAAGTCGCTCTGCTTAAATAATTCAGTTAAAAAATTGTGGTGTCAGTGATTTTTCACCGACACCACAATAATATCACAGGACAAATTACTCAGCGAAGCTGAATTCAGGAACGCTTACTACTCCCGCATTTTGCATGGCGGTTTTGAGACTTGCAGATTCGTCGAATTTAGCAGCTTGCTCTTTGTTTTCCCATTCCGTAATGACTAAAACTTCATTCGGATTCTGCGCATTTCTGAACACCTCTGATTTTTTACAACCGAATTCCTTGCGTGTTGAATCATGCTGATCATAAACTGCTTTCCATTTGTCGAAATCGGCAACTTTGTGCCTTACATAACCTTTTACCATTTGATTTGTTTTTTTTAGATGGGGTCCTACTCGTAAGGCTTTTCGGTTACGCCTCCGGTTTTTTTGTGTGTACCGGATACCACATAGAATAATTCAGAATTTTATTTTGCTTTGGTTACTTCCAGAATACTCAGTGTGGGTGAATTTGTAAAGATGACTCTTTCCAACTTCAATCCTGAATTAGCAAACAAGGATGCATATTCAGCTTCAGTGCGTTCCTTACCTCCGGTCATGGCCATCATGTTTATGTCCATAAATTTACCGGGATGCCCGGTGTTTCCTGTTGGGATCACGGCTTCAATGACCAGAATTTTGCTGTTCTCATGCATCGCCTTAGAACAATTCTTTAAGATTTGCTCAGACTGCTCATCGTTCCAATCGTGCAATACATGCTTCATGAGATAAAGGTCGGCGCCGGCTGTAACTGCTTCAAAGAAATTCCCTGCTGAAACACTACATTTTTTACTGAAGCCATGTTCCTCAATTTTTTTTATGGTTTCATCCACAACATACTCTTCATCAAACACAATCCCTTTCGCCTGAGGAGCTTTATCGAGAACAGCCATCAGGAATGCTCCATTGCCACCACCGATATCCACAATTGTTTTCGCTGAAGAAAAATCATAAATGGGAATAACATTATGAATAGCCGCATTCGTGGAACCGGTCATCGCTTTCATAAAATTCAACCCTTCTTCCGGATGTGTTTCATAATATTTCCACACATTCATCCCTTCTACTTTTTCAAAGGCAGTATTTCCGGTTTTCAAACTGTATAACAAGTTCCCCCATGCAGGATAGTGGTCACCGAGTTGTGCTATCGCCATCGCTTTCATAGAACCCGGCTGATCGCTTCGTAGTGTTTCACTCAAAGTGGTATTGGAAAATTCACCTTTTTCATTTTCACTGAAAATGCCAACACTGGCCAGAGCCCGCATCATTCTATATAAAGAAGAAGCATTGGTGTGTGTTGATTCAGCTAGTTGCTCGCAAGACATCTTTTCTTTGTGAAGCAAATCCGCGACGTTCAACTTGGCTGCGTTGTAGATACAACAGGATGTCCAGAAACCTGTGATCATCTGCATCATTTGAGTAGAGGGAGAAATTGTTGGGGCCGTTGTCATGGTTGATGATTTACATGACAAAGAGAGTCGAAAGCACAAAATCTTCCAATAACCCAGGTTAAAAGGAGACTTAACCCGGGTTAAGAAATGTTATTTGGATAAAAGACGTTTACGCATCCTGCTGAGGGATGGTGGTTCAATGTCGAGATACGAAGCGATGTATTGTAAAGGTACCCGTTGAAAAATCTGAGGATGCTTCTGCACAAGGTTTAAATACCGTTCCTCAGGGGTAAGTGATTTCACTTCAGCAAGTCTGTTGATGGAAGCTTGATGCGCTTTACGTTGCTTGGCAAGATGCCATTCTTTTAATTTCGGAATTTGATCTTCCATTTTTGCAAGATCTTCACTGGAAATGCAAAGAAGTTCGCAATCTTCCATTGCCTGGATATAAATACTGCATGGATTGCCTGTATACATACTTTCCAAATCGCCAACAATCCAGTCTTCAAAGGCGAAAAACAAAATGTGTTCACCACCTTTGCTGTCAATTGTAAAATTTCGCAGACTCCCTTTACTCACATACGCGAAATTTTTACAAACCTGACCCGCTTTCAGATAGAAATATTTTCTGGGCACATATTCTCTCCGGAAGAAAGTCAATACCAATTCAAATTCAGTTTCTGTTAAGCCAATTTTATTCAGAAACAAGTCAACAAACAAAGGAGATAGTTCTGAGCGATAGAGTTGCATTTCCTTTTTAAAAAATTAAACAACGACATGAATCCTCAATCGAAATGAAAGATTTATAAGATTGACGATAAGAATAATAATGCAGGCTAACGAATACAGTATATGCTTTTCTGCCTTAAGCAAATATAGGCAATTGAAATTATTTATATGTGAATTTCATTGAAGAAATAGATAAAGAATATGGCGAGAATTCCCCAACCTGTCCATTCCGCTTACAAATGAACCACCCCGAAGTACCCTAAAACAATTTTCAAATTCTCAGTTCAGGACAATCTTTTTAGTATACAAATTTCCACTCTCCTTTTCGGAATACAAAAGTGTATAAACTCCGGCCACCTGCTTTGACAGATCGAGTTCCAATTGTTTTCCGGAAAAGTTTCCATTCATGACAGAGCGGCCCTGGATGTCGAATAACTGATACGTGCCGGAAGAAAATAATTTTCCGGAAACACTAACCCGTACTTTTCCATGAGCAGGATTTGGTGTTATGATTAATTCCGGCAGCGTGCTGAGCAATTGTCCGGAATTTAAAACCAATGAATCCAAATCACAAACCTGTTGATTCAAATCGTATCTGTAAAAATGATTTCCCAAACGCGGACTTCCGAAATCAAGATTGAGCAGACTGATGTACACCTGGTGATTAATAGAGAATGCTGCACTGAATTCAACAGAAGTATCTCCCGGAATATCCAAGGGCTGGAGTGGAATTACTTTCATTCTGTTCAGATCAATTTTGGAAACATATTCATTGAAAATAAATGCTTCATTGCCCAAAACTTTTGCAAAACGTTCTCCGCTGAGTTGGCCCACTTTCAAAACAGGACCTGACCAGGCACCTGTGCTTTGATCGTATTCATACAAACCCGGATTTGCTCCACCGCCAAACAATGTATTGTATCCGGCATATACTTTGTTTCCATAAGAGAATGCCAGAGGAGCAGATGACATGCTCGCGCCATAGGGCCATCCGCTGCTTGTCCAGGTATCGCTTGGAATATGGTTTTTATCAATTTGTCCTCCACCGTTAAAGGAATAATATCCAAGTCCAACATACGCTGTATCGCCTATCACAGCCGAAACCGGAGTGTAGCGACCTACGCCGGGAAGATTGGATCTTTGTGTCCATGTATCCAATACCGGATCATATTGCCAGGTGTCGGAGAGAAAACAGGAAGCGCTTCCAAAACAGCCTTTCGTTCCACCGGAAATATATGCATTCGTGCCATCTGAAAATCCTGCTGAACCTGTATGATTTTCTGCTGATACCGGTAAAGATGCTTTCACTGTCCATGAATCCGTTGCAGGATCATAAGCATACCAGTCTTTGTATGCTTCCACCAGAATGTCGACATATTTACTTCCCATCCCCATATATCCGGTATTGCCGATGCTGGTCGCATTGAGTGTATGACGAATTTTCAAATTGCCCAATGGCATTTCAGCGCGTCGCTCAAGACGATAAATCGGATGAGATGTTTGCCAGTATGTAGTAGTATCCGAACATCCTGCCCTGCTGATGACCCATTGCAATTTGTGTTCTCCACATTGTTCGAAAACCTGACCTGCAGTGTAACCGGTAACATTCTGTTGGGTAGCGATTCCGTCGACAAACAAAGTTGCTCCTAATGTATCTACGGGCAAATAAAATTTACTTGCATTCTGGTAATTGTGTTGAATGCCAATTCCTGCTTCGTCTATACCGACTGGAAAGTAATACGGAATATTTTCGCAGGCATTGGGCTCAAAACAACCAATTGTTTTGTCTTTATAGCCGCCATAAGATTCACCAAAACATCGATAATATTTTCCGTTCACAACAAAACCGGTTGAAAAAACAGATTCCTGGTAATTACTTGAGAAAATATAGCTGGCCGGACCGGGAGAAATATCTCCATTGCTCAGATTATAAAAATAACTTGTATTGAGATAGCTTGTTGAACTTGTTCCGCTGAACTTTCCGTTTACGATCCACAATTTATCATTCATTAAATATATCGTAGACCCGAAACGTGAATCCAAAGCAAAATTGGTGCTCATTTGTCCCCAGACATCCGCGACAACATTGTATTGCCATATTGATGAACCACTTCCAAGAACAATAGAAATGATATTTCCCCTGTATTCCAAAACTGCATCCACATACGTCATAGAAGGATGTGATGTCAGTTGCGTCCAGGTTGCAGTCCCTGTATTGTATTTGTACACTTCAGTTGCACCACCGAAAAAAAGATAGATCTCTGAATTCAGTACTACAGCCCTGGCATTCGATCGTGCTGGTCCCGGAAAATCCGGTAATGCTGTCCAGACATCTGCCACTGGATCATATTCGTAAAAACTGTTGGACTTGTTTGGAAACACACCGGGGTCGCCTCCCAGTAAATAGAATTTTGAATTCGCCTGAACAAAGGCCGGATATTTCAAACCCGGAAATGGAAAATTTCCAAGAGGTGTTAATCGTTGGGTGACTGTATTGTATTTCCACATATCACGCAGAACAACACCGTTAAGGTCAAGGCCCATCCCGATGTATGCTTCATTTCCCATTGCTGCGGCGATTGCAAAAGAGCGTTCCTTTCCTTCTGCAGGTAACACAGTTTTTCCGCTCCACATTCCCCTGTTGACAATAACGGAATCCGAAGCTGAGTCGATGCAATAACCATTGGTTGCGAGCAAGCTGATATAATACGTTCCATAATGATTCGGCCTGAGTACAGTATCTCCGGCAAACCATCCTGAAATTGTTGTATCAATCTGCCATTGCCATGCATAATTATTTCCTGCAGGCGAAATAATACTTGTATTCAACAAATTGGTCACTCCGCCAAAATAACTGGTATCAGCAATTGAAAGTTGTGCATCAATAGTACTTGTACAGCCCGGATAATAAGTCCATACATCAGCAGTAAATGCGGAAAGGCCATTGCCTCCTCCAATTATTTTCACCGAATCTGCGAAAGCCATGAAAGCCATATCCGAGTGCCAAACCGTGTTGTACAATGTATCTCCACGGAACCAGTTTTGGCTGGGCATGTGCAAAAACTTCGGATAATTCTGATTAAAGATATGAGGTACACCGTTGATACTACACCCAAACAATGGGACAGAAGTTGCTGGTCCGGCTGCATTAGGCCATGAGGTATCCCAGGTTGATGTAGAAAAATCATAAACGTATACCACGGTACTTGTCTCGTTCAGAAAAAAAACCTTGTCATTAACAACTGCTGCTCTGCTCCATGATACTACACCCGGAGCAGATGTAAGCTGTGTCCATGCATCAGCAATCGGATCATATTCCCAGAATTCATCCGTGCCCGAATTATTTAAACAAGAGATCCGCCCAAAAGCAATATATCCCTTTCCATTGTAAGTGAAATTCGCATACTGGTTAGAGTTGGTTCCCGGAAAATCTGCAACCTGCACCCAGCTATCTGTTGCAGGCGTATATTTCCAGACATCTGTAAAACATGTTCCAAAATTCCCGCCACCCAGATATATATTTCCATTTAATGAAAATGTAAATGCATCGTATCTCGATGTGCCCGGAAAATCATTTTTTTGAGTCCACAACGCTGTGAGTTCATCGTATTCCCAAACTTCGTTTATTCGAATTCCACCGCCAACAACACCCATCATAAGATATCCTTTATGGCCAACCGTTTCGGCTTTACAACGTATGCGCGGAGTGCCCGGAAAATCAGCCGAACGGAAACAGGTTCCCTGAGCTGAGGCGAATAACGTAATCAAATTAAATAAAAAGATAAAGAGAAGCTTACGCATTGATTTGCCGTTTAAATTGAATTGTATAAGAATTTAGATTGCAATAAAGATTTGATCAATCAATCGTTTGTCGAATATATAAAAGATTTTCTTACATCAGTATATCTGTTCGCTTGGATGTTTATCCACTTTAATGATTTATGAACTTCACATATTTTCTTTCAGCATTGGTTGAAGGAAGAATAATTGATGAGAATATTTTATAAAATCCTTTACTCTCAAATTATCAATATCAAAATCTGTCTTCAAAGTTTTCATTAAAAACCGGATGAATAAATTCAACGCTTACATTCAAATTATATCAAATCATTTAACGGTTTCTTTATTGATGACCGAATATATCTTCTTTTATCTTTTCTTTAAAACGATTAAGTCCTGAAAAAATATCCTTGGGTCCTTCGTACAGAAAATGTTAAAGCGTCTAAAAGTCGCCAAATCCCTCTAAAATCAAGGCTTTCGTTCACGGAATTTATTTGTAAGCCAATTTTCCTTTTTGTAAATTGGTATATTCTATAATCCCCCCTACGCCATAGGGTTAGTTTTAAGAAATCAAATAATATAAACAAGTTATGACAAAACTTAGTACTCTACTCATTTGTGCCTTCTTGTTATTTACATCACAACTGTTTTCTCAAATTGATGTAAAGACAATTGATATGGCCAAAGTCAATCAAGCCAAGCTTGAAGGACGATTAAACGGTCACGAGAAGTATGTCAACTATGATGCACTTGGAAAAAATCTGACTCGTATCGCTCCGAATGTTCATCCCGGAAATTCGGTGAACACTGCCAGTGGCTGCGCATGCTGGATTCCGCGTGATGCAAACTGGCAGGTTGCTCAGTTCGATGGTTCAGGCGGAAGCGGTGGAAGCCATGGAATTTCCCGATCTGGCCAACCGG